>JAPOOY010000075.1 GCA_026713205.1 Bdellovibrionales bacterium | reverse complement strand
TTTTTTATTTAAGAGACATAAGCCCTTTATAACAGCCTATAGGGGTCAAAAATGAGTTCGGCTTTGACACAGAAGCGACTGCAAGTCGCTCTGTGGCAAAACGCATGTTTGAATTTTTGACCCCTATAGGCTGTTATAAAGGGTGTAAGCATGAAAAAACGGAAAATTTCAAACCGGAGGAGTATAGAATGCTTTAAGCTTGTCCGTGGGGATATCTTATCATTTTCCAAAGGGGTGTATCGTCAGGAGCAGGATTTGTTTTCCTTAAAATGGTTGAAACACTCATCAATCCCTTTTTCAAATTGTGGAATCAGCTGTTTCCCTTTTTTTCCGGTATAAAGAAGTTTTTGTTTTGCTCTCCTGAAGTTCCTGATATATTTGAGGTCCAGAAAACAAGCGGTTTTAAAGGATTTATAAGCTTCCTCAAATTTCCTGGATTTGAAAAAAAATTCCGCTAAATGGCCGTGGGTTTCAGAATGGTTGGGATTAATGGCTACTACGGATGCTAAATATTTAACGGCGAGATCGGAGGTTTTGTCTAAAAACCATTTCCCGGCATGAAGCTGAACAAGTTCAGATTGAGGAAATTTACCAGCCACTTCCATGAGGTGAGATTCTATCTTATTGGGTTTCTGGGCTAAGGCGTGATAGAGGTGGGCTTTAGGGTTTTCCGGATTTTTTTTAACAGCTATACGGCAGGCTTTGCGAGCTTGACTGGAAAAATCATTCTTGTAGTAGGCTTCGCATAGGTCCACATAATACTCTGGCTTCCGGAAGTGGCGAACCATGTCTTTTGCGAGATTTAAAACTTCCATTCCTGTTGTGGATGAGCTTATTTTTTGTTGAGCGCTATTTGTTTTTGAGTTTTTGTTCTGTTCCTTCTTTCTGTCCGGTGAATCGTTCCATCTTTCCACTTCCCTCAGAAGAGGTAAAAGCTTCAGATAGGCGGCTTCATATTTAGAATCCTTTTCAATAGCCAGAGAAAACCACTCAATAGCGGATAGCTTATGTTGCCTGTCCTTTAACTTATTATACCGGACTTGACAGGGGTCTTTTTCCAGATTTTTGATTCTTTCATAATTTTTTTTATGAATTGAGCCTAAGAGATAATATCCTTTAGGATTATCAGGATGTTCAGAAGTTAATCTTTCCAGAACTTTGATTTGATTTTTTTCATCTCCTTTTTCACGATAGGTTTGGGATAGTAATTCCAATGTTTCAAATGAGGCGTTGTGATAGTAAGAAATTTCAAGGTCTTTGGCGGCCCGCTGATATTCTTCGGAGGATATATTTTCTTTGTTCAGAATATCCAACATTTTTTTAAATGTAACTAAATCCTGTTTTGGATCATTGTTCTTTATGTTTTTGACAGATTTATCAGGAAGGATTTTTTCAGAGTGATTTTTTTGTGAAGCTTTAACATTTGATTGAAGAAGCCTGTCTCCTTTTGAGACAGTGTCAGCAAAGGAAAAAGAGACAATTACATAAAATAAAAAATAGGGAAGATTTTTCATAAAAACCTGGTTAAAACTATTTAAATTTTAATCCTTTTGTTTTAAAATGAGAACAAGAAAAATTCTTTTTAAGAGATATATTCCTCTTTATAGGTGAACAAAGTCCTGATTTTTAAATATTTTTTTGGATAAAGACGATAAGAATGATATAATTCTCACTCAATCAGGGATGATGAATGAAAGATCAAAAAACGGAAGATAGTCAAAATATTTTATCAATTGAGGAGTACAGAAAAAAGCAGATAACTTCTCAAGCGACGGCGACGGGGGAGGTGCTGCAAACTCCGTCAAAAAAAAGAGACAATCCGGCATCTATTCTTGCCTTCAAACAGAAACAAAAAACATCATCTCTCAATCAAACCGGATATAAAGGTTCCTCAGAGAATATTATTTACATGAAGAACTATTTGAAATCCATTCAAGTTTCAGAGGATACTTTTAAACAAGAAGACTCCTCTTCTTTACAGACTTTTAAAGAAGGAAATATTGTCGTGATGAATGAATATCTTAAAAGAAAGATACCGGAACACATGGAATCTTCAGACTGGACAAGCAATATGTTGCCCCCCCGAGGCTCCTTTCAAAAATGGACGGCTGCTGTTGCCGTGGCTGTTTTGGTTATGGTTGCCATTCCTTTTTTCAATCAGGGAGAAAAAAGAGGTGTGGCGGGGGAAAAAGCAATTCCCATTGAACCGGTTTCGGATCATGGGGATTTTTTTGAAAAGAATCAGGAGGCGCGCAGAGGACTTCAAAGTGTTCCCGGGAATACCTCTTTATCTGTCAATCAATTTCAATCCGATATGATATCAGCCGGACGAAAGCCTACAAAAGAAGAGCAGTTAAACGGCTACTGAGTTTCATTTAAAAAATCTTCAGAAAAAATTTCCGGAGAAAAACCTCTTCGGGTTGTATTTTCAGAAATAATCTTTGTATGTAAAAATTGCTTCAGATATTCCGGTCCACCGGCTTTGCTTCCCAGTCCTGACATCTTCCTTCCACCAAACGGGTGTCTTTCCACCAAAGCTCCCGTACAATTGCGATTGATATAGATGTTGCCCGCTTCCATTCGGGATTTAAATAGTTCAATATGCCCGGGATGGCGGGAATAAAAACCGGCTGTTAAACCATACTTCACAGCATTAGCCTGAGAAAAGGCCTCTTCCAGATTTTTCACTTTAAAAAGAGCTAATACAGGTCCGAAAACCTCTTCCAGCATCAGGGGATGATCTGCATTTTCAACCAGGAAAACCGTAGGAGCTATAAAGTGTCCGCCCTTGGGAGATTTTCCTTGATAAAGAAGTCGGGCTTTCTGCCGGCTCTTTTGAATAAATGATTGAATTTTTTTAAAAGCAAATTGATCCACAACCGGCCCTATCATGGAGACTGGGTTTTCCGCTGAACCAATAGGCAGACTTTCCACAGCCGGTATGAATCTCTCCATAAATCGTTCATACACACCTTCCAAAATAAGAACACGGCTGCAGGCGGAACATTTTTGTCCTTGAAAGGAAAAGGCGGAATGAATGATTCCCAGGATGGCTTCATCCAGATCGGCTGATTCATCCACAATGATAGCGTTTTTTCCTCCCATTTCCACAACACATTTTTTAATGTTTTTTTGATGGGAAGTGATTTGTCCCGCCTCTTTGATCATTTGAACGCCCACTTCAAAGGAACCGGTAAAAGAGAGAAGGGACACATCCGGATGTTTAACAAGATAGCTCCCTATCTCTTCCCCCTTTCCGGGAAGGAAGGCGAAGCTTTCCTGTGGAAAGCCTGATTTCAAGAGCAACTTTGCAAATTGAAAGGCAATCAGTGAGCTTTGTTCTGCGGGTTTTATAATGACGGGATTTCCGCAAACGAGGGGCGCCACGGTCATACCCACAAGGATGGCCAGAGGAAAGTTCCAGGGGGCAATAATCGCTGTGACACCAACAGGTTCATAAACCGATACATTACTTTCCCCTGAGGTTTGACAGGTTTCATGGGGTTGTGACAATCGTGCAAAGGATTGAGCATAGTAATTGCAAAAATCAATAGCCTCATTCACATCCATTTGAGCTTCATCCCAGGATTTTCCCACTTCCAAAACTTCCAAAGCGGCAAACAGGAATTTCTGTTCCGCTATCAAATCAGCGAGTTTTCTTAAAAGCCGCACTCTTTTTTCTGCCGAATCCAAAGGGCCTTTCTGAAAAAAATTCACACCGGTTTGCACAGCTCGTTTTGCCTGTTCCACAGAAGACATATAAACCTGACCAATAATCTCATTTGTATCTGAAGGGTTTTCTTTTTTCCAAAGAGTGGTGGAGGTTTCTTCTTTGCCGTTGATGAGGCTTGAGGCTGTTAAAGGGAGTTTTTTTCTCCACTCCGCAAGGGCTTCTGCAAAGGGGTTCCGATGGGTTTTTTTGGTAAAATCCAATGGGGGATAGTTTTGAAAGGTGTTTTGAGAAGAAAAAGGGTTTTTTTGATTTTCTTTTTTCCGCGGAGGAGAAAGCATCTTGTTCACAGCTTGATTTTTTAAAAGGGAGGCTTGAATAAAGGACTGGTTCGCTGTATTTTCCAAAAGCCTTCTGACCAGATAAGACATTCCGGGAATCAGTTCTCCCACAGTGGTATAGAGACGAAAACAGTAGCCCTTATCCCGTAAAGGACCGGCCAAAAGATCCCCCATACCATAAAGGGCTTGAAATTCCAAACAGGCCTTCGGATACCTTTTATGCAGGGCCAATGCCGTGGTTACAGAACGAATATTATGGGAGCCAATAGCCGTTTTGATATGGGAATGATTTTTTAAGAGAAAATGAGCGCATTTCTCAAAATTCAGATCCGTATCCGCCTTGTCTGTCCATACGGGAATAGGCCAGTTTTTTTGCCTGGCATTTAACACCTCCGAATCCCAATAGGCTCCTTTCACCAAACGGATAGTTATGGGACATCCTCTTTGTTTTGAAAAATCCACCAGATCGGTTAAGTCGGAAAAACTTTCCTTTAGATAGGCTTGAATCACAATTCCAAAATGGGGGTAATTCTTAAACTCCGGCTGAAGAAGCAGTTCTTTAAAAACTTCCAGAACAAGAGTTTTGTATTGATATTGCTCTATATCCAAATTGATAAACACAAAGTTTTTCACAGCTTTTTTAAACAGGGGATTTAAACGATTTTTAATTAATTCTTTGGTTTGCTTCCAGGCTTCCGGATAAATTTGTGAGCAAAGGGAGGTGACTTTTACGGAGATGTTGATGGGGGGAATAGGTCCCAGGTTGTCTTTATCCAATAGTTTGTTTTGAGGCCATTTTTCTCTGGCTTGAACTAAATGGTCTATTAACCGGAGGTATTTTTTTTGACATTCCAGGCCTTCTTTTTCGGAAAGAGTGGCTTCCTCCAGAAAATCAATAGTGAAAGCCAGATGATTTTTTCGTAAATGTTCAATGGTTTTCAGAGCTTCCGCAGGGGTGCGGCCTGTGATAAAGATTTTTGCCATTTCAGACACTTGCCTGGTGATGATCTTTGCCGTTAAAGCCGGAGCCAGTTTCCCCAATTTAACTCCTGAGAGTAAAAGAGCTGTTTCCTCCTCTTTAAAGTATTCATTTAAATGGGAGAGAATTTGACGAGGGGTTTTTAAAGTGGGCAGCACATCAATAAAGCGGAAAAGTTGTGTTTTAAAGGAGGGGTTTTTCATAGTCCAGGAAAGAGCTTTTCCCTGCCACCAGGATTTATTGAAAAGACTTTGATTTTCAGAAGAACCGGAATGGAATAAATCTCTGCCTGTTTTTTGAATGAGAGCTTCTAATTCCTTATTTTTATTTGTCATGGATGTCTCCTGATTTGATTAGGAAGAGGCTTTTTGAAAAAAAGGAAATTAAACTTCTTTCCTTAAAACGCAACTCACTCCCTACAGTAGGCTTTATACACTCATATTTCGGTTTTTATACAGAAAATCTCAAGTTTCAGGCGGGAGAAGCGTAACACAGCAAAAAACAGGGGATTTAAAGAATAGGGACAATGGACTTTTCCTAAAAATTGAGTCTTTTTATTCCGAAACATTAATTGATGGAGTTTTACAAAAAAGCCTTTTTTGCCCTTTTGGTTCCAGCTTTATTATCCTCCTGCATGATTGATAATAGTGATAATTATTTGTCTATAGGGGGGAAGGATCATTGTGGTTTTATCATTGATCCCAGGACCGGACAGGGTATTCGCTGGAAGTTAAGTGATTTACCGGTTTCCTTTTATATACATGAATCTGTTCCCGCACAGGCGCGGGAAAACTTTGTATCTGCCATAGATCATTGGAATCAGGAATGGGAGGAGCACACCCACAGCCAGGGGGAGAAAACAGCTCCCGATCTTTTTGCTGTTGTAGGGGATGGAACGGCTTTTAGAGGGCAGGTGAGAAATGACAGCTATAATATGCTGTTTTTTGCCGATCAGGCTAAACCTTACGGGATGAAGAAAGAAACTCAGGCGATTACAAAAACCTACAGTTTAAGGAAAAAAATTCGGGATACGGATATTATCGTCAATGCGGAATCTTTTCAGTATCACT
>JAPOOY010000195.1 GCA_026713205.1 Bdellovibrionales bacterium | reverse complement strand
CAGATGCGACTGAAAGTCGCTCTGTGGCAAAACGCATGTTTGAATTTTTGACCCCTATAGTCTGTTAGAAAGGGTGTAAGCATTTTTCCTTATAAAGAACCGGAAAATTTCAAACTGGAGGAGTATATTTCAAATGGAAGATGCCATTCATCAATCTGACAATCTGCTGATCATCCGGCTACAGGCAACACAGCTGGAGGATATTGTAGAAAGAAAACTTATTTATTTTCTGAAAACGGAATCGTCCCCCTCCTATCTCCTGGATCAACTTTATAAACCAGTGGAACAGGCATTGATTGAAGCCGTTTTGAGATGGAAGGAAGGAAATCAAATTCAAACCGCAAAAACCCTGGGGATTAACCGCAATACTTTAAGAAAAAAACTACAGATTTATAATATTAATCCTGTAAACCTTTCCGCTAAACCTCTTTTCCGTGTTGGCAGAGAACTTTTTTTAACTCAAATTGAATCATTGGATCTTTTGGAGGTCAGTCGTTTTAAATTTTGCTTCATAAAAAAAGAACAAAATCAGGAAAACAATCTCGTCCAGAAATTTTGTGCGCCGGTGGAAAAAACCATCATTTTTACTGTCCTCCGGCATTTTAAATACAATCAAATGAAAGCAGCGAAAAGCCTTGGAATCAACCGGAACACCTTAAAAAAGAAATTGAGTGTTTATAATATTCTCTGGAAATCCCGCCGCATTCAAACAGGAGCCTGAAATAAAATGAACCAACCCCTACCGGTTAATTTGGAAGCGGAACAAGCCCTTTTGGGAATTTTGCTATTGGGAGAAGAAGAAACCTGGGATGAAGTGGCCGTTATGCTAACGGAAGAGGACTTCTTTCAACCCGCCCATAAAAAGATCTTTCACCATATTAAAGAGCTTTATAAAACCGGCCAACCGTCAGATGTGGTAACTTTGGCAAATGCCTTAAAAAAAGCCTCCTCCCTTGAAACAGTGGGAGGAACAGCCTATCTCAGTGATTTGATTCATCAATTACCTTCCACAGCCAACATCACAGCCTACGCTCAAATTATAAAAGATAAATCCCTTTTAAGAAAAATCATTCACAAATCCAAAAGTTTTATTGATAAAGCCCAAAAAGAGGACTTCACGAAAGTGGAGCATTTTATGGATTTTATAGAAGCGGAAATCTTTAATATTGGCTCAAACAGAGGGCTTTCCGATTTAATTCCTGTAAATGATCTTGTGGATGCGGGATTAAAAAAGCTGGAAAATCTTTTCCATAAAAAAGTCTCTATAACAGGAACTCCAAGTGGATTTCATGATTTAGATGATCTCACTTCCGGATTCCAAATGTCAGAACTTATTATTCTGGCGGCCCGCCCTTCCATGGGAAAAACCGCTTTAAGCCTGAACATTGCCCTCCACAATGCTTTGAACAAAAAGAAAGTCGCTTTCTTTTCATTGGAAATGGCGCGAGAACAGGTCCTTATGAGATTGCTCTCCTCTCTTTCAAAAATCAATTTGTCCCGTTTGATTAACGGACAGGTGGGGAATCACTCCTGGAGTCAGTTGATTGCGGCCGCGGCAAAACTCAGTGACACAAAATTGTTTATTGATGATTCCTCTCCCCTATCTCCCTATGAAATTCGCGCAAAAGCCAGACGCATGAAAGCCAGGGAGGGTCTTGATCTCCTCATTGTGGATTATCTTCAACTTATGCAGTTGGCGGAACCCGGTGAAAACAGAGAAAGAGAGGTGTCGGAAATATCCCGTCTTCTCAAAGCTCTTGCAAAAGAGCTGGCCATTCCCATTATCGCCTTATCCCAGCTTAATCGTGGTGTGGAATCCCGATCCAATCGTCGCCCCATTCTTTCAGACCTGCGGGAATCCGGAGCCATTGAGCAGGACGCGGATGTGATCGCCATGCTTTATCGGGAAGACTATTATGAAGACGGTGAGTCCACGGGAGAAGCGGAAGTGATCGTCAATAAACACCGGAACGGTCCCACGGGAACAGTT
>JAPOOY010000077.1 GCA_026713205.1 Bdellovibrionales bacterium | reverse complement strand
TTTCAGGGACGATCCACTTCTCCCTTTTAAATTCTGAGGATTTTTGTTGAAGAAAACTTATCATTCAAGAGATTACAGAGCCTAAAAGTGAGTTCAGCTTTGACAAAGATACAGTGGAACGCCCGCTCTATGACAAAGCACAAATCTGAATTTTTGAACTCTGCACTCCCTTGAAAGGGATGATATATTAAAGGTGTTCCATGAAAAAAACTTATCCAAAAGCAGAAGAGTATAATTTTGACGGACTGGTGGGTCCCACTCATAACTATGCCGGTTTGGCCATTGGCAACACGGCCTCCATGAAAAATAAAGATGAAGTCTCTCATCCACGGGCGGCCGCTCTGGAAGGCTTGGAAAAAATGAAATTCCTAATGGACAGAGGGTTTAAACAGGCTGTTCTACCACCCCATGAACGACCGGATTTAAGGTTTTTAAGAACTCTTGGTTTGACCGGTTCTGATGAAACACTGCTAAAGTCAACGGCAAGCCTATCTCCCGCTCTATTGGCCACCTGTTACTCCGCCAGCAGTATGTGGACAGCCAATAGCACTACTATCTCACCCAGTGCCGATACACAGGACGGAAAAGTTCATCTCACTCCGGCCAATCTTCACTCTTATCTTCATCGCTCTTTGGAAACGGAGCAAACCCAAATCATTTTGAAAAAAATATTTTCCGACTCCCGTTATTTTGTTCACCATTCTCCTCTGCCCTCCCTTCCCGCCTTTGCCGATGAAGGGGCCGCCAACCATAACCGACTTTGCCACGAATATGGCAAACCGGGAGTGGAGGCGTTTGTTTATGGACGAAGCGGGTTTTTCTCCGCAAAAGAGACAGTTGTGTTTCATCCAAGGCAAACCCGGGAAGCCTCACGATTGATCGCTCTCCACCACCAACTCAAAACGGAAAAAATAATTCTGGTTCAACAAAACCCCAAAGCCATTGATGCCGGAGTCTTTCATAATGATGTGATCTGCACAGCGGATAAAAATTTAATTTTTTACCATGAGTTTTCCTTTGTGAATACAGAAGGAACCCTAAAAGAAATAGAGCAAAAACTGCTTCCTGATCCTTTGTTTAAAATTCCTGTGAAGGCAAAAGATATTTCATTACAGGAGGCTGTCTCCTCCTATTTGTTTAACTCCCAACTTCTGCCTCAAGGGAAAGAAAGCTGGATATTACTCGCTCCAAAAGAATGTGAAGATCAGCCTTCCATCAGAGAGTATCTTCAATCATTGCCAAACAATTTGATTCGGGAAGTGTGTTTTATCCCCATTCGGCAAAGTATGCAAAACGGCGGGGGGCCTGCCTGCCTCAGACTAAGAGTTGTTTTAACAGAAGAGGAAGCGGGCGCTATTCATCCCGGAGTGATTCTTAATTCAGAATTATATGAAAAACTCAAACACTGGATTGAAAAACATTATCGGGACCGATTGGAACCAAAGGATCTTCTGGATCCTCTCCTCATAAGAGAGAGCCGGGAAGCTCTGGATGAACTGAGTCGGATACTTCAATTACAAAACATTTATCCCTTTCAGCAATAATAAATTCCTGTTATTAAATAAATTGTTCATTCCATAGTTTTTTGAGAAATGTTTTGTAAGGCAGCACAAGAAATTGTTTCTCTATTAAACGGGAGGTTTTTTCTGACAAAGATACAATAATTTTGTATTTAAGGGGTATCTCTTCAGATAGGGCTTTTAGTCCTTTTAAATCCCTAGAGCGTATTTCTTTTCCAGTTTTCACTTCAACGGCCAGATTATCACCAATGACAAAATCCACCTCTTGATGGTTTTTAGATCTCCAGAAACAGATTTTTCGGCTGTCTTCTGTGTATTTCAAATAGGCATGGATTTCATTAAAAATAAAATGTTCAAAACGCCGACCAAATTCTGTTGTTCCTTCTGTAAGGCCCCATTGTCCTGTAAGTGCGTTGGTTATGCCTATATCAAAAAAATAAAATTTTTGCATACTTACCGGTTTTCTTTTAACTGTCTTCTTATAAGGAGAGAGCAAATGCCCGAGAAAAGTATCCTCTAAAAGATGGTAATACTCCCTAATCGTATTAGAGGAAAGTCCTACATCACCGGCTATATTGCTGTAATTGATAAGCTCTGTATTTGTTCTTCCAGCCAATTCTAAAAAAAGAGAGAAAGATTGTAATTTTCTTACCAAAGCCTCCGCATGTATCTCCTCTTTTAGATAAGTACTGGTATAAGATTGTAAAAGCGCTTTAGCCTTCTTGGATTTATAGATGGAAGGTAAAGAACCAAATCGCAAGATTCGGGAGAGATTAAAATTAGGTATTTCAGCGCTGACTAATGGAAAGAGTTGTTGATACAAAGCCCGTCCACCAAGTAAATTGGCACTGCCTTTTTTGATTTTTCTGGCACTGCTTCCGGTTAAAATAAATTTTATCTGATGACGCTCCATTAGATAATGAACCTCATCCAGGAGTTTTGGCAATTTTTGAATTTCATCAATAATAACCGGTTTTTTTATAGATTGTTTGGCTAACAATTCCTCTCTCAAAATCTGAGGGGAACGAGAAAGTTTAAAATACAGGTCTGATAAAAGTAAATCATAATAGATAGACTTGGGAAATTTTTTACGCAGCCAATAGGATTTTCCTGTTTGCCTTGGTCCAAAAAGAAACAGTCCCTTACAATCTGATAAATCCAAATTGACAAGCCTTTTAAATTCCATACTTTATAAGTATATAACAGGCTTTTTATAAAAATCATCAAAAAATTAGAAAATTTGAAGCAGAACTTCAAAATAAATAGATATTTTGAAGTATCACTTCAAATTACAGATTTTTTAATTTTGAATTTCGGTGAGTTTTTCTCTGCTCGTGACCCCCATTTCAACTAGCGCTTTGTCCGATAAATTCTTTCATAATCTTTGGTTTGGAGCTATACTGATCGTGTTTGAGTTTTTCGGTTTTTCATTTATATAAAGTTAGCCCTCCATTAAAGGAAGAAAGGGGCTAAAAGTGAGTTCGGCT
>JAPOOY010000078.1 GCA_026713205.1 Bdellovibrionales bacterium | reverse complement strand
GAGGGTGTAATCCTTCTGTCATCTGAAGAACCGGAAATTTTCAAACCGGAGGAGCATAAAAGGAGCATGAAGGGGTTTTTATATCTCAATAGAAAACCTGAAAGTTCAAAAATAATCGTTATATTACGCTCTAAAGTTGGTCACCAGGCTTAAATAGATTGCTCTGGCACAGATCCGATTCCAAAGGAAAAGTTTTTGATTGACTCATCGCCTGATCGTTGGCTTTAAGAATCTCGGGAAGAAATTCCACTAGGATTTCCTGAAATCCTTTTGAAACCAAGGAGGGTTTCCCTTCTAATACCTCTAACCATTCCTCTATTCTATAACTCTGTCCAAAAATGTGTTGGGAAAGCCAAGGGCCAAAAGCAACCGGATAAACTTCATCTTCATTTATATTTGTCCAATGTTCCCCAACTCTGACTTGTAGCCGATTTTGAAACTCTCTAACTTCAGGATTAATCTGAGGGCTATAACGATTTTTATTCCCTGACCTTAAAATGTAGTCTCTTCTTAACGCAAAATAAAGCCTTTCAATAACCTTTCCTTTTAACTGATGAAAGCTGGCTTCTGTTTTATAAGGATACATTTCACGAAGAGCCACTTCCGTAACAGGTCCTTTGGGAATGGGCTCCTCTACCCGATAAGCGCTGGAATTAAACATGGCTATTACAGGTCGCCCCTCAGCTCCATGGAAAACACTGCGAACCCATCGGGCCAATGTTTCGGCCATCATCTCACCCAAACGACTCCTCCCATACTGCATACTAAACTTTGTTTCCTCTACATCATTTTCAAGAGTCACAACAACCCGACTTCCGTTTGGTTTTCCGGTAATCAGACCTTCAATAGTTTGAGCAATAGAAGTCCGAATCCCTTGAGCTTCCGGTGACAAAGAATTTCTTTTGATTTTTTTTTCATATTTTTTAAGCCACGAGTTCTTAACATCGGACTCTGTAACCCAATTCTTTCTAATTGTCCCATGACGAAAAATATCTTTACCTCCAACATATCTGGGAACTTGAGAGGAGATAGAAATATGCTGAATATTTGAAGCCTCCCCGTTTTCTGAAATATCAATCACATTAAAAGATCCATAAGAACCCGCATCCAAAATGAAAGTCTCCCCCACCTTGTAAGAGGCTACAAGATGATCATGAGCGGCCATCATCACGGGAATCTCTATTCCAAAAATTTGTAAGAAATCCTGATCTCGAGCAATATCAGAAACCTTTATATGACTGTCATGAACCCCCAGGATAACCCTTTCAACACCTTTGCGGCGCATTTCAGGAAGAACCCTTTCCAAGGTTTGATTATAATTTTCAACACCGTTAAAAAGAATACGAGCTTCCTCTTCATAAAGATTGGAATGATTTATTAATCTACTCAGAGTCAATCCGACAATATGAGTCACAGGTTTCACCGTTTCAAGAGGATAGGAAGAACTCAGGAATGAATCCATAAGGAGGGATCTGCCCGTCAAATTTTCAGCTAAAATTTTAACACCCCATTTTTGAATCTTCTGCATTTGATCAATAAATAATTTGATATCACCTGGCTTTCCCACCCAATCAAAAGCATCATGATTTCCCGGAGTAAAAAGAACAGTATAACCTCGTTTTCTGAGAAGTTTTATGGCTCTAATAGAAAGCCATCCCTCATCATCCACATAAGCATTGATGGAAGTAAAATCTCCGATAATATACACAACCACTTCGCCGTCAGGATGTTGCGCCTTAAACTCCTGAGCCATTTGATCAATGGCATAAATCTGACGACTCATGGTATGTAATGTGGAGTGCGCATCCGTCCATTGAATCAGAAGGACCCGCCCCCAGGAGACCGAACTAAAACCAATAAGAACAAAAAGCAAAAAGATATATCGCACTAAAAACACAATCTCTTTCAAATCTATTTTTCTTTAATTTAAACTTTGAGAATTGTTATTAAAATTAAAGCAATCCCCTCATGACAGATTTCAGATATGCGTTTTGCCTCAAAATGACTTTGCGCCGCCGCTGTGTCAAACCTGAACTCATTTTATTATGTCATGAGGAAAATTCTATATTTTTCCTTTTTTAAAAAACTCAAAATTTAAACACAATCGGTATACATCAATATTTTTCTATATGCAAAGATTGAATTGTCCGTAAAACAGGAAAGTAAGGAAATAGGCTTTTTATATTCTTCTGAAATTAGATGCGTCGTTCCAACGGTTGTCTGTTTATGCCACACCATATTTTGAAAAATCAAAGTCCAGGACAATAACTACCGCCATCGGGAGGACAAGATAATTCATTTCCAGTGTCTTCACAACTTGCCAACTTGTTAATATCAGCCACAATCTTCTGTTCAGCTACAGCGTTCCGCTCCCTGTAGGCAATACAACAAAAAGTGAATCGGCCGGAGAGGTACTGTTTTGTCAGAGCATCTTCATACTCATCACATCCGGTACGATTACCCACCTCTTTCATCAAACGGATCAGCCCTTCATAACTGTTAAACCCGGCATAGTTCCCGTCTGACCCATGCTCCCGCACAACCTCAGTCACTTTTTTATCAGAAGCAATCCAAGCCAACAGAGCTTTTGCCTCCTGTTCTGATACATCATCCGTTAAATTTACCCAATGCTCCACAGACAATTGCATGAGCGCTCCAAAACTGTTTCCATCAATATTGGTTAAGGCCGGATAAGTAATTGTCTTATCAAAAATATCTAAAATATATTCAAATCCTCTGTTCCGTCTTGTTCCTCTTCCCACCACCTGGCTGACACTTAAGTCCAAACAGTTTTCCACCACTCCATCATCATCAAATAAATCCTCACAAATAGCTGTACAACTGTTATTTTCCCGGCATTTATAACTTCCGCTTGAACTTCCCGAGCGACGACCCCTTTGATCACCTTCCAGCTCTCTCTGAACTGAATCCTCTAAGCTGGATTCACTGACAATAGATGCCGGATCCAACCGTGGTGAACCCAAATCCCATACACAAGACCCTAATAATAAAATAAAACTGAAAATACTCATCCGACTTTTTAACATTTTTCATCCTCCTCTTCTACAAAATGATCCCGCACTTTTCTTTTTCCGGCCCCTTAATAAGAGAACGCTGACGAACTATATCGTTTGTATTGCCGCAAACACTTTTACACCTATCCACATTAATGACAAAATCATCCAAATTTGAATCTCTAATCTCTTCGTCTTTTATTAGTTCATACAAATAGCTCCATACATCACTCCCATGAATATAACAGGCTGTGCCTCTGCTGGAACGACTTCTGCGGCTATCTTCAGGAGTTCGGCAGGAATAAAGATCTCTAAGATCTCTTTGACGACTTCGGGCTTGCTGCATTCGCGCACAGTACATTTCCAACTTGCAACTGCCATCTAAAGAAGGACAGGTATAAAACAAAAATTGACCGCTGTTCGGGTTTTTATAATAACAAGTTCGTGGTGATCGGCTGGAACAAGCAGAACTCAAAACTTCATGGCCCATTTTAAATGCTTCAACATTTTCTTCATCAGAAGCCAGAAAAAGAAAAGTCTCATCCGATCCAATCAATCCCACATTCAGTCCTGTTCTTACATGTTGACTTGAATCTTCCTGCTTTTCTCCCAATTCCTTAAAAGCGGTTTTCAAAATTGTCTTTTGGCGATCCGCCCGGTCCAACACACTGGCAATATCCTCATTAATAGCTATCCAGGCCAGAAAACTTTTTATATCCCCTTCACTCATCTCATCTTCAATTAAATCCTCAATCAAATCCTTATCCATCTCCAGCATTCCATGAAAGAGAGCCGGGCCAACCCGCACAGAATCCGGTTTAGAAATTCTTATTAATTCATATAATCCATCCTTTAGATCTCTCACTAAAGATTCCGGCTGTTGGTAACACTTTTTCTGAGATACTTTAAAATCCTCACAAATTTCCCGGCATCTTTCACTCTCACCGCATTCCGGCCCATCATACTCTTTATAAGCGCCACTGGCGCCGGAATCGCGCTTCTCCAAAATAGAGTCAATAAACTCCTCCGAACGATTTCGTAAACGATCCCGCTCACGCAGACGGGCATCGGCTCCATCCAAATCCCTTATGTCACCTCTACGGCGTTCAGGAGGGCCGGGAGGACAAGCTGTACAAACAAAAAGGAAAACACAAAATAATAATCTCCATTTCATATCATTATCTCAACATTTGTTACCTGAAGCGTGACTTTCACAAAAAGGAGAACACACTTCATTTAAGTTGTTCATACTCTGAACAGAATTCCGCCACTCCGGCGCTTTGTTCATATAATGAGCTACAAATTCGGAAAAACCCCTGTATTCCAAAATTTCACTGGAAAACTCTTCATAATGAAATTGATTTAAACGACAGTACCGGCTTAATAAACAAGCCTCTTGATTATCACAGGAATTAATAAAATAATTGTGAATCCAGTTTAAAGCATATTCATTGCCATATTCAAAAGCAATTTTATAATAAGAATATCCTTCTCTCAGATCAGTTTGTAAAGCGGATACAACAGTGAATTTAATTTCCTTAAAGAGCGCCTCTAACAGAAAGAACCCTTCATCCTCTTCATAAAAAACACGGGCCGCATCCCAATCGGTGGCAATCCACCAAGCTAAATTTTTTGCGCTATCAGCTCCCATTTTGACAAAATGCCTTTCCAATGGCATGGGACTTACATTTAAAAAAACCTTCAAATCAGAAAGGCGAGTTACCCTTAATTGATCCATATCATTGTTTTTCAAATTTCCATAAATTTTATTTAGCCGCCTCACCTGAGCCAGAGGGAGAGTTGTGCAATCTTCCTGAACCGTTGAATCAAATATCTCACCACACATACGATGACAGACCTTTTCACTGGAGCAAAGCGGAGATCCCTTGTAAATCTCCTTTGATTCATTTAGAACAGCAGAGCGATTTTGATCCTGTTTTTTAATATCTTCGTAAACAGAAGGAGGGCGAATCGGATCAGGAGAGGATGGAGGAACAGGAGATTCCACGCAAGCGCTGAAAACAATCGCCAAAACAAAATACAAAGCACACAATAAACAACGCATAATATCTGCCACCATTTAGAATCTGGGGTAAAATCATTATCTCCCAATTTGACACATATTGGAATAGAACGAGCTGAATCCACCCTTTGGTCCAGCGTTTAAAAAATGGAAAATTTCCTAAAATTTCAGGGTTTTTTAAAGAAAAACCCTTTTCTTCTTTTGAATTAAAAATGAAATTCTGTTAAAAACAAGCGAATGAATACGACTCACTTGATTTTATTGAATTCAGGTTTCTGTATTGATCTGAAAAAATATGTTTTGAAAAGGTGTTTTTATACTGATCGTGTTGGAAAGTTCATGAATTAAGCCTTCACCTTAATAAAAAAAGGAAAGAATATAACATTTAACCAAGGAACTATACGATCGTGTTTGAATTTTGTGGGTCAGGAAGTCTGGGGGACTTCTTGACAGGATGAAAGAATATATAATTCCCTTCATAAGCTTAAAGGGTCCAAAAGTGAGTTCGGCTTTGACACAGTAGCGACTGTCAGTCGCACTAAAGCAAAATTTATGTCTGAACTTTTGG
>JAPOOY010000144.1 GCA_026713205.1 Bdellovibrionales bacterium | reverse complement strand
TATATCCCTTTGACGACATTCCTGGATGTCATATTTGGGATGGGACCAATGATATTTAACAAATTCAAGGCTAACCGTTTGATTGTAGTCACTAATCGGAAAAACTGAATTAAAAATGGCCTGAAGACCTATATTTTTCCTTTTTTCAGGAGCAACATCCGCCTGCAAAAAATTGGCATAGGATGTGTTTTGAAGTGTAATGAGGTTGGGAATGTCTATGGAAACCTGTGTGCGTCCAAAGCTCTTTCTTAACCGCACATGAGATCCGGTAATTGGCTCATTTTTCATCTAACAAACTCCTCTGCTTTTAAGCATAAAATCCCCTGTTTCGGACTATTCCGAAAAACTGGTTTTTAATAGGTTACTTAACTTCCACGGTAGCGCCGGATTTTTCCAAAGCGGCCTTCATTTTGTCTGCTTCCTCTTTGGAAACAGCCGTTTTTACAGGTTTGGGAGCTCCATCCACCAAATCTTTGGCCTCTTTAAGACCCAAGCCGGTTAAAGCGCGCACTTCTTTAATAACAGCAATTTTATTTGGACCCACGCTGGCCAAAGTGACATCAAACTCTGTCTTTTCTTCAGCCGCCGCAGCCTCTCCAGCCGCTCCAGCCGCCGCGGGAGCCATCGCCACCGCCGCTGCGGAAACACCCCACTTCTCCTCCAGCTCTTTAATCAGCCCCGCCAGTTCAATCACCGGAAGTTGTGATAGATAGTCCACCACCTGTTCTTTGTTTAATTCAGCCATTTTTTCCTCCTGTTTGTTGGTTTTTATTTATTTTCCTTATAGGAATTTAAAACTCTTACAAAATCTCCCGGCACAGCCTGGAGGGTTCTTAAAAATTTTGAGGGAGAGGCGGAAAGCACAGCCAGAAAACTCGCCCGCAAAACCTCTCTGGAAGGAAGTTTTGCCAGTTGAGCCACTTCCGCGGAAGACAGCGCGCTTCCATCCAAAAGACCACATTTAATCTTAAAGACCTCATTTTCTTCCTGAAAATCATACAAAGTCTTGGCTACGGAAGGGACATCCTCCCCAAAAGCCATTACAAAAGCATTTGAACCTTTTATAAAAGGCTCATAAGCCTCCTTCATATCCGAACGATTGGCCAAGGCCAAACGAGCCAGGGTGTTGCGGATAACAGTGATATTAGCCTGCTTTGATTTAAGGTTTTTTCTCAAACCGGTCATCTCCTCCACATTTAATCCGATACAGTTCACCAGAAAAGTCCCACGGCTTTTTGAAAAATTTTCAGAAAGCGCAGCCACTTGTTTCTTTTTTACTTCTTTACCAACCACTTCCCATATCTCCTGATAAATTTTTAAAGCGCCTCATTTTGCGTTTGCGCGGGATTGAGTTCCACTCCCGGTCCCATCGTTGAGGAAATAGAGATTTTCTTCAAATAAACCCCTTTACTGCCGGAGGGTTTGCTTTTTATCAATTCTCCAGCCAAAGCCATATAGTTTTGTTTTAATTTGTCCAACCCCATGGATTTTCTGCCAATGGAAGTATGAATGATACTGTTTTTATCCACTCTGAAGGAAGCGCGTCCCTTTTTTTCCGCCTGAACCACGGAAGAGACTTTAGCAGTCACTGTGCCGGATTTCGGGCTGGGCATTAAGCCCTTCGGACCTAAAATTTTTGCCACTTTGGCTAAAGTGGGCATCATGTCCGGTGTGGCAATCACACGATCAAAATCCAACCAGCCTGATTTAATTTTTTCAACCATATCCTCAGCTCCGATAAAATCCGCGCCCGCTTTTTTTGCTTCCTCTTCCTGCTCTCCTTTGGCAAAAACCAGAACACGAACCTTGCGGCCTAAGCCGTGGGGCAAAGACATGGCTCCCCGAACCTGTTGATCGGACTGACGGGCATCCACACCCAGGGCCACCGCCACATCCACCGCCTCATCAAATTTGGCGGGAGCGCTTTCCAAAACCAAACGAATCCCCTCTTCCACGGAGTAGATTTTTCCTTTTTCCACTTTTTTCAAAGCCTCTTTGTACTTTTTTCCGGATTTTTTTCCCGCCCCCATCACACCACCTCTAAGCCCATACTACGAGCTGTTCCCACAATCTGAGATTTGGCGGATTCCAAATCAAAGCCGTTTAAATCCGGTAATTTTTCTTTCGCTATTTCTTCAATTTGAGCGGGAGTCACTTTCCCCACCTTTTCTTTTTGAGGCTGACTGGATCCACTTTTCAAACCAGCCGCTTTTTTAAGAAGCACGGAAACGGGAGGGGTTTTTGTAATAAAAGTGAAACTCCGATCTTTATAGACAGAAATAACAACAGGCACAGTAATATCCCCCATCTTCTGGGTTTTGGCGTTAAACTGTTTGCAAAATTCCATAATATTCACTCCATGCTGACCTAAAACAGGCCCCACAGGAGGAGCCGGGTTGGCTTTTCCCGCCGGAATTTGAATCTTAATAAAATTAATAGGTTTCTTGCCACTGGCCGCCATGAACCTCTCCTTTTGTTTTGCCCGTTAATCTTCCCGATGAACCTGTGAAAAATCAAACTCCACGGGAGTGGGCCTTCCAAAAATATTCACATACACCTTCACTCGCCCTTTTTCCTGATTGACCTCTTCCACCACTCCGCTAAAATTCTTAAACGGACCCCCTATCACCTGGACATTCTCCCCTTCAGAAAAAGTCACCTGAGCCTGAGGGTTACGCACACTATCCTCAATCTTACGATTGACCACATCCAGCTGATCCGCAGGCACTTCCAAGGGTTGAGATTTAACTCCCCCCACGAAATGAATCACATGAATGGCTCCCTTGATAACATGCCAAAGCCCCTCACTGAACTGCATATTGACAAAAATATAACCCGGGTAAATTTTCTTTGAACGGGTCACCTTTTTGCCCTTTACAACCTCCACAACATCCCTTTCCGGGATAAGAATTTCCTTCACACAATCAGAAAAACCCCGCCTCTGAACTAAATTTTCAACAGAAGCCCGAGCCTTTGCCTCACAATTTGATTTTGTCTTTAAAATGTACCACTTAAAATCAGCCAAGTTCACTCCAAAAAAATTCTTATATTCAGTTCACGACCTTATACGACAACAATTCCACACACTCAACCCTTTTATTAAGCTCCTCTGTTTCCTCTCTTAATCCAGAAAAAACCGAACCACAGTACCTGCTGTCAGATCAAAGAGCCCTAACACCACACCGGACACAATGAGAATAATGCACACTACCGAAGTCATGGCATAAAGTTCTTTTTTCCCGGGCCAAACCACCTTTTTCACTTCTGTGACCACTTCATCCGCCAATTGCCGAACAGGGGCCCGAAACTGAAAAAACACAAAAAAACTCAACCCCACAAACAGGGGCACACCGTGGCGAAAAATATCCTGATTATACAGATTGGCCGCAAAACCAAACATCACCGCCAGGCTTTCAAAAAGCACCTGAGCCACAAATCCTGCAAAAAAAGACAACAGGACAAAACTCACCGTGACAATCTTCAGATTTTCCGATTTAACCATTATGTAGATAGTCCTATAATTTTAGAAAAAAGGGCCCTCCGGATAACGGAACCCCTCGCCCTAAAATATGCCTTAAACTCCTTTCCTTACTGGAGAAGGCCTTAAAAGTCAACCTTTTGAATGGAAAGTAACATATAGCGTTGAAGCCAAAAAAGCAAGAGTTTTTTTAAAAGAATGATGACTTCTGTACACAATCACCAACGATTCTTCTGTGTAAATCAATCGGGGTTGAAATATCGGAGGTTATATACTTGATGCCGCAAATCAAAGAAAGCCAAAGCTTTGAAGGGCAAGAGGAGATGATCTCCATTGAATTTGCCTTTAATAAGCTATACTTTTGACTTAAGTCCCCATTTTATTAAATGTGGCTTTAGGTATATAACTCCCGAAATTTCAGGTTATCTTAACGATAACAATGCCGTTTTGGAGTGGCCCCCATTTTTGGCTACCTTAATTGATTTAAAAATACTCCATAAATAACAAAATCTCTACCATTTATTGACCTTGAGATAGTAAAACATCCTGTTTTTGCATCTGTGAGGTTTGAACTCCTATTCTCATC
>JAPOOY010000244.1 GCA_026713205.1 Bdellovibrionales bacterium | reverse complement strand
TTAAGGCAAAATCCTCTGGCTCACTTGGAAGACCTACATCTGAGTTAAGAAAATCCATCTCTGTTTCAGGTCCAATTATCGCTCCCGTTCTATTGATATTTATCTCTACTTCCTCACCACCCTCCATCTCTCTTTGATCTTTATATTTATGGATAATGTTTTCTGTTTTATCCCTTAAAAAAGAATAAGCTCCAATCCCGGAAGCTCCGGCAGTACCTGCGAGACTTCCTCCGGCAGAAGAGATTTTGCTTAACTTTTGGGAAACAGGAATTTTAGAAGTTTTAGATAAAATCCAAAGCGGCAAAAACATCTTGGCTAAACTTGCCCCACCTACAATCACATTGTTTGCAAGAGCATTGTCACTAACAGCTATTGTATAAACTGCAAAGTTTATTGAGTGCCAAAGTAAAGGCCATAAGGACACTATGAAAAGCAAAATGAAAAAGACCTTAAGCATCCCATAAGCTCTGAACATAGTCCCAAGAAAAAGAATATAACCTGCGAAAAAACCAAGAATTGAGATAATCACCACATAAAGACCAAAACTTATCCAGTAAGAAAGTATCCCTATCCAATCCACAATTCTCTTTAAAACCTTTGTAAAAAGTCCTTCTCCAAGATTGATGTCTCTCCATTCTCCAAAGGAAAGCTCATTTGCCACAAAGTAAGGAATTTGAAGAGTGAATTTTAAAATATCAGTAAAAAAGAAAAGTCCAAGAAATAGAAAAAGAGAATCTTTTAAAATATCAATAAAGCCATCTCCCTTAAGAATAATAAAACCAAAAGCAATCCTTAAGAAAAAAGCCAGAGGGAACAGCAACAAAACATAGCGTCTTGTCTGATTAAAGACCTCTACTATTTTATTGAAAATAACTACATCCATCGGAAAATCTGTCATTTGAAAATTCCTCACTAAAAAATCCATAAAAATTTCTTTTTCTTCTCTTTTCTTTTAAATTTCTTTTCCTCTTTCTCTTTTTCTTTTGAGTTATGAAAAGGGTGGAACATACCAAAGCCTTTCCTTTTGGAGTGACGGTTAATATAGGCATATTGTTTTTTGATAAATTCCTTTTCTTTTTTCCTTCTTTTAAGGAGAATCCTTTGCTCTGCTATTTCCTTCCTAAGTCTTCTAAGTTCCCTTGCTTGAGAATCTTCAAGTAAAGCTCTTAAGGTTCTGTTTGTTTCTATTTGCTCGGAGGCAGCGATCGTTTCAGGACTTCCCATAATGGCTTGAAGACTTTTTACAAGGGTATTTGTTCGCTTAATATAATTCCTGAAAAAATCTATCTGCCCTTTTATGGACCCTGAATTATAATTTCTCATTTCAGTAAAATCCCTTACATCTATTCCAAGCTCTTCGTATTCATCCACAGTCTTTTGAAATTCCTTTAACTCTTTTTCATAGGCTAGGTATTCCTTTTCCATATCCTTAAAACCTCCCATATCGTCCAAAGTGTCTGTTATGCCTTTAAGGGCAATAGTAAAACCCTCTATCTGTTTTTTTGCTTCCACAATGTCAGAAATGAAGGCCCGGCAGGTGTGTGATAAAAAGAGGAGGAAAGAAAGGAGAAACAACTTTCCTTTCAAAGCCGGGCCTTTATTAAAAAAGTAAAGAAATTTACACATATCTCATCACTCGCAAGGCTTTTTCCTCGCTCACCTTTAAAAGTTTTTTTAACTCTGTAACCTTATGTAAAAATTCAGGTTCCGTATTGGAAAGGATATATTCTTCTTTGGAAAGCCTTAAAAACCCTATCTTACAGCCAATAGAATCTTTTAAGAGGAACTG
>JAPOOY010000296.1 GCA_026713205.1 Bdellovibrionales bacterium | reverse complement strand
GGGATTTTTTTGTTTTTTCTGTTCGGGCTTTATTACTTTTTTTATTGTTTAGATGTTTATGTTTTAATTCCGTCTTCCGGTTTTTTGTCTTCGCTTTCTTTTTTTCCGGTTTCTTTTTCTCTAAGGATGTATTTTCTTTTGCCTTTCCTGAAAGCGGAGTTTCTTCCGGTAAAGCGTCGTCCTCTTTTTGTTCCAGCGCTGCATTTTCAGAAGAATCGGAGATCTCTTTTTCAGGTGATTCAGAGAGGGGAGTGGTTGCTCCTCGTTTTAACCCATGTTTTAATTCCTGAAGCTGGATCTGTGCCTCACCTAAGGCTCGTTCTGCCGCCGCCTCATCTTTGGATAGGATTTCACGCAGCCCCTTTTCCGCCTGTTCCACCTCAGTTTTGGAAGCTTTGGTGATATCTTTTAATTTTTTAATTAAGATAGGGGCAAATTTTTCAATATGTTGCTTTTTTCTTAATAGATCTTCCGCGCTCATCTCTTTGCGTATGTGTCGTTTTAATTTTTGCCCTGCACGCATGAGAGCCAGGCGAATTTCCTCCACCAACTCCTCACTGGCATCAATGGTTTCCTTTGAGGCGTTTTTAAACTTAATAAAAGGAGAAGTGACGGCTATGGCAAAAATATAGGGGCCAATGGGAAGGGATTTTTTAGGTTGAGTGATCCCGTAGGCGCGCCAGTTTACAGACTCCACAGCCTTTGTAATGGCACAGGAGGCTTTATCAAATTGAAGAGGCACCCGATTGGCAAAACGCAATAGCTGAATGGAAGAATCTTCATCCTTCACCCGATTTTTAAAACGAGCCAAAGCCACTTCCACAACTACGGATTTATAATCACAAATTTTCGGGGAGCGGGTGATCACACTAAAAAAATCCACTTCTCCCAATCGGTGGATACTTTCCGCCAATCCCTCCTCTCCCACAATCAAAACGGATTGTGTTGAGGGATTTTTCAGAGGGACTTTTTGAATGATCCGAAAAATATCCCTGTATTCCTTATCCGTCAGTCGGGTTAGGTTTTTTTTCAGAAGAGCTGGACTTAATCCGGCCTGAGTCATGTCTGAAATAGATTTATTTGTCATTCTGGAAAATCCCGTACGAAGAAATTTCCGCAAAGTGATTGCTCCATAAAGACCGGCATGCTGGAGGAACTCTCCCAATTTCATTGTATGGGGATGGGGGGATATGGATGGAGGGATTACAGGAACAACCGCATTCACTCGTGGAATGGTTTTTTTCTCATGGTCTAACAATTGATATTCCAGTGACAGATGAGGATTGACTAGAGCCGTACCCTCCAGATAAGTGATGAGTCCTCCTTCACCATTGAGCTGAACCCGCCCGTCAATAAGAAATTTCACTGTCAGTCCATGAGGATTTTTGTAATCCACGGTTTTTTTGTCTTTTACAAGCCCCTTGTTGTTTTTAATGTCCATATCCACTGTGAGGGAGATAGCTTTTTTCATATCCTTTGTTTTGCTGATCACCTGAGCGCCGACGGCATTGGTGAGCTGGGCCCAGGTGGTGGCTGCGGAAATACCAATACCCTGTTGACCCCGGGAACAGCGACCTCGTCCAAATTTAGAGGAGGCAAGGTACTCTCCAAAGACTTTAGGGAGATCCTTAATATCCAGTCCGGGACCGTTATCCTCCACAGTAATGGAAACTAAATCCGTATTATGGGAGGAGCCGCGACCCTTTTTTTCAATCCGAATTTTTAAGCTGGGAGCAATCCCCGCTTCTTCACAGGCGTCCAGGGAATTATCCACAGCCTCCTTTAAAGTGGTTAGAACAGCCTTTGTTGGAGAGGAAAAGCCAACCTGTTGAAGGTTTTTTGAAAAATACTCGGCCGTACTGCTTGTGGTGATTTTATTTGGCATGACTTACTTAGACTTGTCGGTTTGAATTTTCCGGTTTATTAAAAATAGATAACAGCTACTTCCCACTGAAAAGGTTAAAAATACAAAGTTCTGCCCTTATTATTCAGCAATTTATTGATTTATTAAGGAAAAACCCGAGATTTTACCGGGATTTGAGTTTAATCCCGACTAAAGTTTATAGGATTTTTTTGTATTACAGGGTCGGCAGGACACGACCACATTGTTTTTTCCCGTACGCCCTCCGCGGGCAAGGGGCACCAGATGATCCATAGTGAGGTCTTCCGGCGGAAAGGTTTGACCGCAATGGTGGCAAAGCCCCTGTTGCAGTTTTTCCTTCCACCATCTTGTTTTTTTTAACTGGCGCGCCCTCTCTCTTTCTTTCTTAATGTAAGAGGCGCTTTTGGAATCAAACAGTTCAGACATTGCTTCGTAAAATAAGTTAGAAAAGAGAATTGTGTCAATCCACAGGTAAGGATTCACTTGACCTTGCAGAAAATTACAACCGGAGGAGTATTTATACCAATCGTGTTTGAAATTTTCCAGTTTTTATTTAAGAGACATAAGCCCTTTATAACAGACTATAGGGGTCAAAAATGAGTTCGGCTTTGACACAGGTGCGGCTGTAAGTCGCTCTGTGGCAAAACGCATGTCTGAATTTTTGACCCCTATAGTCTGTTATAAAGGGTGTAAGTATTTTTTCTTATGAAGAACCGGAAAATTTCAAACCGGAGAAGTATAGTATCTTTCTAAGTCTGCTATTTTTATATTGCATTTTTTAAGAGGGAATTATAGGCTCGGTTTTATGGGCGCAAAAGAGACAATTTCTCAACTGATTGAAAACCATCCTGTTCTGCTTTTTATGAAAGGGGAACCGGGGATGCCTCAATGTGGCTTTTCTGCCAGGGTGGTGCAAATTCTGGATTTTCTAAAAGTGAAGTATCATACTTTTGATGTTCTTTCCGATGAGGAAGTCCGCCAGGGGATTAAAGAATACAGCAACTGGCCAACCATTCCTCAGCTTTATGTGGGAAAGCAGTTTGTGGGAGGGTGTGATATTGTCCAGGAACAATTTGAAACCGGTGAGTTGGAAAAGACCTTGGAATCTTATAAAAGCTAAAGGCTGTCAAATTCGTGCTCATTTTTGGCCCCTAGAATCTGTTATAAAGGGCTTATATCTCTTAAATAAAAACCGGAAATTTTCAAACACGATCGGTATAGACTGATTTTTAGGTCAGTTTTTATAAAGCAAGCTCTCTCATCAACAAAAAACTTAAAATTCAAACCGAACAAATGAGTTGATCAATCTGTCAGCCCTGCATGGTATGAAGTCTGGCAGTTACATTCACATTGACAGGAATCAGCTGAGGCTGAAGCTGAGGCTTCGGCATGGGCCTGATAAAAGTCTGTTTGGCAGTCTTCATAGGATTCTTCTTCCTGTTTATACGGTTTTTCATCCGGTGGAATCCATTCTGCTTGATATTCCGTTTCATATCCACAAGGACAGGATGTTTCCTCTTCCGCCATGTGTTCTATATGGGTTTCTTCCTGACATTCATTACAAGGCTCCTCTGCCACTTTTTCCTGACAGGTTTCACAAGGTTGTTCTACAACCTCCTCTGCCTTCGTTGAAATTTCTTCCGTCCAGCGTGTCACAGTTTTTGTTTTAACTTTTACTTTTACACGAACATTTATTTCTGTAGAGCTGTTTTGCCCCAGATTAAATGTTTTTGTTACTTTTTCATGTGCTGTGGACTGTGAGTTATCCACTTTTGCTGTTGCCTTTGCAGAGGCAGATGCGGAGGCTAAAGCGGCTAAATCTCTTTGAAGATTGGGAGCCTGTGAATCTGAGGATATATGATTCCCTGCAAGCCAAGCGCTGTCTTCAATAGGGGAGACAGGAGCTTCAGAATTATTTTGACATCCTACAATAAATAATAAACCTATCAGCGCGCTAAACCATTTCATGTTCTACCTCCGTTTAAGTGGGCGTAATACCTGTCTTTTCGGGGTATTAATCAGAAAACTTAAGCCTTAAGTCCAGGTTTTCGTAAAAGTTCTGATGAAGGGGATTATATAAGGTTCACTAAGGCGTGTCCTCATAAGAAAATAAGCGCCCATACTTCACTTTTACCCAGACCAAGCTAAGCAAAAGCCTGACTAATAACTGTATTTATTTAGACTAAAATAGGAATTAAAGCTCTTTTTGGTAATGAAATTCTTATAAAAAACCTTATGAGGACACACCCTAGAGTATCTGACTGTATCTATTTAAGACAGGTTAAGCTAAAATGCGGTTTGGATTTGTGGTTTTCTGGAAGAATGAAAACGAAGGACACATTACATCTCAACAGAAAACCTTAAAATTTATACTCATCGTGTTTTAAATTTAATTCATGAATTTTCAAAAACGATCGGTATAATTCCAGGGATATAATCAAATTATTTTTAATAAAGGATTGACGAAAAATGAAACACATTTGGCTGCCCTTTACGCAGATGAAAATGGCCCCGGCCCATCTTCCCCTGGTTTCTCAAGCGAAAAAAGCAAGACTTACCTTAGAAACAGGGGAGGAGATTATAGATGCCATTTCCTCCTGGTGGGTGATTACCCACGGACACTGTGATCCCTGGATTGTCAAAGCCATCCAAAAACAGTCTGAAAATTTAGATCAGGTTTTGTTTGCAAATTTTACCCATGCTCCGGCTCAAACTCTGATTCAGGAGTTATCCGATCTGCTTCCGTCCAATCTTCAGAGAATGTTTTTTTCCGATGATGGCTCCACTTCCGTGGAAGTGGCTCTCAAAATGGCTCTCCAAAGTCAGGAGCAAAGGGGTTTTTCGGAAAAAAAACGGTTTTTGACTTTTCGTCACTCCTATCATGGAGATACGGCCGGCGCCATGAGTGTAAGTGGCCCGAGTCTTTTTAACAAACCTTATAAGCCCTTATTGTTTTCCCCTCTTGTGGCGGAACAGGGGCATTTTAGCACGGAGGAACCAAAAAACTTCTATCAGGATTTTGAAAGAAAACTGGAGCGGCATCATAAGACTCTTGCCGCTGTTATTATTGAGCCTTTTATTCAGGGAGCAGGTGGTATGATTATATGGCCTGAAAAAGCCTTGAGCCATATTTGCCGACTCACTCAGGAAGCCGGGGCTTATCTTATCTTTGATGAGGTGATGACAGGCTTCGGGCGGACCGGTTCCCTTTTCGCTTTTCAGCAGTTGGATGTTGTGCCGGATATTCTCTGTCTCGCCAAAGGGCTCACCGGAGGATTTCTTCCTTTGGCCCTTACTGTGTGTGGTGAAGAGGTTTATCAAAGCTTTCTTTCTGATAAAAAAGAGAAAAGTTTATTTCATGGACACAGTTTTACAGGGAATCCTGTGGCCTGTGCCGCCGCTTGTGGGAATTTGAAAAAACTCAAAAAACATAAGCAGGCCATTGAAAAAAAATGGAAAGCCATAGAGGACCTTCACAAAGAGAGAGGGAGTCGGATTCAAAATCATGTGCAGGATGTGAGATGGAAGGGATTAGTGGCCGCTGTGGAGCAAAAGAGTTCTAAGGGTTGGTCTGCTCCCCAGGCAGAGCTTTGGACTAAAAAAGCTTTGGAGAAAGGGGTTTTTCTAAGACCTTTAGGGGATGTTCTCTATATTTTACCTCCCTATTCCATCACTTTTAAAGAATTGCATAAGGTTTGGGATGTTATAGAAGAGCTTATTTTTTAGTTGTTTATTTTAATAATCGGATTTTTTTAGTTTAAAAAATTGCTCTCTGTATTTATTTCTTAAAGTTTATAAATATCTTTTCTATTAAAAATTAACTTTGTCCGATTCTTCCAGTTATTAGGGAAATTTCTTGAAAAAATATGTCCGGCGCTGTTGAGCCATTTCATGTCCATTCCGTATTTTTCCGCAATTTCAGAGGCAATAAGCTGAAGGGTGAGGTTCATCTTTGGTTCAACCAGATCAATGTCCATAGTAGTACGCTCAGGACGACAGATACCCTGCATCAGTAAAGCTCCACTTCCAAAAACAGTCAGTTCGTATTTTTCATCTCTTTTCTCAAGATGCTCATCAATCTGAACAAAAAGATTATGAATATTCTTTCTGTCAATCACAACTTCATTGTAAGCCTATATATGTAATTATCAAGCATTTTATTATTGCATATAAATATTGTCAGGACTTCATAAAAAATAAGGAAGTGTATAGCCTATCTCAATTAAAATAAAACCCCTTATATTTTATCGACAATCAATAAAAAGTTTATTTTTTCTTCATTTTATATTTCATTCATTTATTTATTGTGATATTTTTAAACCAAAGGAGGGAGCTATGAAGAAAAGACCTATAAAAGACCGGCTGTTCCTGAATTGGCAGGATGAAGCCGTTCATACCCATGCTTGGTTTGAATCTCATGGCATCAGCCCTCAATCCGTGCATCAATGCCTAAAAAGTAAGCTCATCCAAAAACTCGGCGGTGGAGCTTATATAAAAGCCAAAGACAAGCTAAACTGGCAGGCGGCTTTATTTACCGTTCAAAAAGAGCTACAGCTCCCCTTTCATGTTGCCAGCCAGACAGCTCTTGAATTACAGGGTTCAGGGCACTTTGTAAAAATAGGAAAGAAAGCTCCTGTACATATAGTAAAAAGAGAGAAAATGAGAGTTCCTATCTGGCTAACACAGAATAATTGGGGAGTGATGTTTCATTTTAAAACTTCCTCTCTATTTCCATCTGATGTAGGTCTTATGAAGTACAATAAATCAAAGTTTCATTTTACCTTATCCACAAGGGAGCGGGCTATTATGGAAATGATAAATCATCTTGACTTAAAAGATTCATTTGAAACACTGGAAAGATATTTTGAAGGTCTTTTGAATTTAAGAGGCTCTCTCGTTCAGAAACTACTTGAAAATTGCTCCTCAATAAAGGTTAAAAGGGTTTTTCTTTATATGGCCGATAAATTAGCATTACCTGTAATGAAGCGCTTAAATACTCGTCGGATTCAATTAGGACGGGGAAAAAGAGTTATAAGCGAAAACGGAAAATTGGACAAAACCTATAATATCACTGTGCCTGTATACGATAATTAATCTAATTAAAAACTATGTTAAAGAGGACAATGAAAGCAGATGAGAGAAAACTACATACATCAAGTTGAATTATTGCTTGATGTTTTACCCATTGTAATGAAGGACAGTCGTCTGGCCTTGAAGGGAGGCACAGCGATAAACTTCTTTTATAGAGATGCCCCGAGACTGTCTGTTGATATTGATCTTTGTTACCTCCCCATAGAGGACAGAAAAACCAGCTTTCAGAACATTCATGGAATTTTAAAAGAAATAAAACTCTCTTTGGAAAAACTAAATCTTAAAGTCAAACCTTCGCATCCTCTTGAGGCACAAAACGAGGTAAGACTATTTGTAAGAAACAATGCAGCGGAAATAAAAGTAGAGCCTAATTTTATTCTTAGAGGCTCTGTTTTCAGTCCTGAGATAAAAACTATTTCTCAATATATTAGTAGGACATTTCATAAACAGGTTGAGGCTAAATGCTTAAATTTTTCTGACCTCTTTGCCGGAAAAATTATCGCGGCGCTTAGCAGGCAACATCCCAGAGACTTGTTTGATATAAAATACCTTTTTAAAAAGGAAGGTATTACCGAAGAAGTGAGAAAAGCCTTTCTCATCTATTTAATCTCCAGTCCACGACCTATTCATGAAGTACTTATGCCAAATTTAAAAGATATTTCAGAAACTACAATCCAGGAGTTTCAGGGAATGGTAAATACGGAAATCACACCTGAAGAGTTAAAAAGCGCCAGAGAACTTTTAATAAGCACAATAGATGGCGCCCTTACAGATGAAGAAAAACATTTCTTAATTGGATTTAAGAAACTGAATCCCGATTGGAGTCTTCTTGGACTTGAAAGAGTTGAAATGCTCCCGGGTGTTCAGTGGAAGATTCTTAATCTCAGAAAAATGTCACCACAGAAAAGAAACCTTCAATGCAAATTATTGGAAGAGAAGCTTTTTAATTGAAAATCCTTTAATGGTTAATAAAGGCTATAAGCTGTTATCAATTCATGACAAATATATAGATTATACTTCCCAGGCGTAAGAAAGTCATTCACATCTCTTCAGTTTGAATTTTGAGTTTTTCAAAAAATAAATAGGAAGTGGATTGTCATTGGATTTGATTGGTGGCTGCAAACAAGAAAAACCTACTGCTTTTGTTTTTTTAGGATGGTAAAAGAACCTCATTATATTTTCATTTGTTAAAACAGTTGTTAGATTAATTATGACTATTACATTTTATTTAGGAATACGATAGAAACTATTATAAGTTCTCCCCACCGTTTCCACTTTCTGTTCTTTTTTTAATTCGGAAATTATAGGATCTATTATGCCTTCTGACCAACCTGTGAGTTTAATTAGTTTTTGTCTTGTCATACGCTCATTGTCTCTAATCAAAGCGAGGATCTTCTCTTTTCTCTGTTTTTTCTGTTCCTCCCAACCAAGAGGAGGATCATCTCCTTCCTCAAGAACACGATAGAAACTATCTAAGCCTGTTCCTCCCACAGTTTCCACTTTCTGTTCTTTTTTTAATT
>JAPOOY010000080.1 GCA_026713205.1 Bdellovibrionales bacterium | reverse complement strand
TGTATTTTATTGTTTTTATAAATTCTTGGGAGTAACTTAGGGCCGGTGACTTCATGATACGACTATTCACTTTATTTTGTTTTCTTTTATTTTCTTTTCCTTCTTTTTCCCGATCTTCCTTTGATTTGGATCAAAAGTTAAAAGGAGGTCAGGTTCTTGCAAAATCTTTTTTAATTGCGGAAGCGGGAGATGATGATGACGAGTTTGGAGAAGATGATCTGGATGACATAGAGGATGTGGGAGAGGGGGAAGAGGAAGAAGAGGGATCGGATGATCTTTCAGATGAATTGGATGGAGAGCCTTCCCTGGAGGATAGAGATGATTATGAATTGATTGATGAGGATTTGAAGGAGGAAGAGGAGGAGGAAGAAAAAGAAGAGAAAAAAGAGGAGGAAGAGGAAAATGGGGAATGGGATACTGATGAAATGGAAATGGAACTGGATGAAGATGAAGAAGCTCTGGAAAAGGAGTTAGACACGCCGGAGCCGGATGAAACGGATATTCCATCAGATGCAGACCCTGATGCCGATTCTATTGAGTTTGAGCCGGCGGCGCCGCCGGAAGACTCGTTTCCTGAAGAGGGAACGGACCCTATAGATGATGGAACAGACTTTAATATAGATGGGGATGATGATATGGCGCCGGAAGGAGAGCTTGGAGGCGGAGATTTAAATCTTATCACCAATATTCGTTATATCTCCAGTAGTAACACGGTGGTTATAGATGGTACAAAAACGCCCTCCTTCCTTCAGAGAAAGAACAAGAAAAATCACCAGCTTATTATTGAAATTCTCCAATCCCGTTTGATGGATAATTTGGAATGGCCCTATCCATTAAAAGATTTTAAGACGGACTTTGGATTGATTCAGGCCGATCAAAAAGATGATGAGACGGTTCGTATTGTGTTTCAGTTGAAAAAGGGCGCTCCTTTTCCCTCTACAAAGATCGGAGAAAAAGAAAATCAGGTGATAGTTGGTTTTGGAGGTCTTTCTGAAGTTCCCGCTTTGGCTGGAACCGGAAAGGGGCCGGATCGTATGTTCAAAGGCCGACTCCCTGCAAAAACATTGGAAGAATTTTATTATAATGACTTGGATTTTTCCGGATCCCCTATTTCCTTCCATGTGATTGATGCTCCTGTGAAGCAGGTGCTTCACTTTATTTCCGAGGAAAGCCGCTTAAATATGGTTATTGGAGATGGAGTTTCAGGGACCATTGATTTGAAATTAGAGGATGTTCCCTGGGATCAGGCCTTTCACATTGTTGTTACGGAAAAAAATCTGGGTTACAGAAAACAGGGGAATGTGGTGATTGTCAGCACTCTTAAATCTATTGAAGACAGAGCTAAAAAATTAAGAGAGATCGTTGAAAGAAAACAGCCTCTTATTCCCTTTAAAACGGAGGTTATTCCTCTGGCTTATGAAAAGCCATCTAATATGCGGGCAAAGGTGTCTGATTTTCTGACAAAAGCGAATGCGGTCAGAAAGCAGGAAGCCGGTCGGATTATTGTCCATGAGGAGACAAACACTTTTATTGTTATAGATACGGAGAAAGCCATAGAGAAAATAAAAAAGGTTGTCAAACAACTGGACCGCCCTCCCAAGCAGGTTATGATTGAAGCCCGTATTGTGGAAGCGGATGAAACTTTCAGCAAATCCTTTGGTTTGAGATGGACTGTTGATCGCTCGCTGCCGGCCAGTGTGAGTGTTGATGGTATTTTGGATTTTGTTAAAGGTAATTTCTTTGGGGGTTTGGAAATAAATAAAAACTCGGAAGGGGGAGCGGATGTGGATTTGAATATCGGTCAAATACCTATTATTGGAGATATTGAAGCGGCTTTAAATTTAGCGGAAGGGGAGGGTTATGCGCGAATTGTCAGTACTCCCAAAGTGGTGGCCATTAGTGGAAAGACAGCCACCATCACACGAAACTCTCCTATTGTATTTTTAACATCCGCTCTCCAATACCAACCCCCGACCGGAGGAGAAGGAGGGGCGGCCGGCGGCGCCCCTGGTGATGCAGGAGGTCTCAGCCCTGGTGCGGCTCAAAGGCAATACGGGAATATCACAACAGTGGATGTCAGCATTAATTTAAGTGTCACACCTGTTATTACTTCTCAGGGCAGTGTGTTTCTCACAGTTCAAATCAATAGGGAAAGTGCGGGTGGCTCAAAGGTTGAAAGTGGCGGCACTCTTAAGATCAGTCGCTCCGCCAATACGGAGGTGCTCGTGCAAAATGGCCACACGGTTGTGATTGGCGGTATTTATCAATATGATCAAACCTCTGATAGAAAGGGGGTTCCTTTTTTCAGCAAAATACCTCTTTTGAGTTGGTTGTTTGATTCTGTAAGTTCCAGTTATGCAAAAAACGAACTTTTGGTTTTTCTCACTCCGAAAATTTTAGATAGCAATGAGTAATACTCTTTTCCGGGTTCTTTTTTTTGCTTCTTTTATTTTTATTGGATCTTGCACCAAAGGCAAGGGAGGAATCACCCCAGCAAGGGAGGGGAACTGTAAGAAAACAGGTTCGTTGGAAAGTAATGTGGATATTCTTGTTCTTCCCTGGGGAAAAGATGATGCATTACGGCCTAGAGCTCCCCGCCTTTCCTATAGCCCGGAGGGTGAAGAACTGTCCTGTCGGCCGAATCAACCCGATTTGAGAGATATAGAGGGTGTTGAAGGGTTGAAGGTTATTTCCAAATTGCTCTTGGAAAAAGAGGAACAGGAACAGGAAGAGAATCAGGAAGGAAATCAGAGAGCGGGGAGGGATGAACCGGTTAATGTGACTGTTCAGGGGGGGTGGATAAAATTAGCATTTTTCATTAATAACGCCAATACGGGAGTGGACAAAAACTATATTTTAAGAATTGATCGTTTGGAAATTCATGGCAACGGAAATTGTGAGAGAGAAGGACAGCCTCCCTGTGTATTTCATCGGACAATCTCTTCCGGTTGTGGATTGCCCTTTCTTTATTTGTTGCCTCCGTGCTCAAGTGTGAACTATAAACCTTTGGAGAGCGATCCCTTGCAAAACATGACTGTTTATGTGGATAACATTCCCGTTATAGATGCTTCTGTTTTGCCTGAAAGGGAAAATCGGCTTCCCGGAGGGGCCACTCTTATTTTGCCTAAGTATGAAATTACAGTTCTTTTTATTGGGGGCTTTCTTTTGGAAACTGGACAGACCATTAAACCTTTTAGAAAACGGATTCGTTTTAACAGCACACGCCGTCAGGCTTTTTAAAGTTTTTTTACGGATGAAGTGGAGAGCTGTATCATCATTACATTTGCCTGGCTTTCCCCGTTGCGGCTAATGCGGATTCTCTAACGGCTTCCGCAAGAGTGGGATGGGCATGAAAACTGCGGGCAATATCCTCACTGCTCGCGCCAAACTCCATAGCCAGCACCGCTTCAGCGATAAGGTCTCCCGCCCGCGGTCCCAGGATGTGTACACCAAGGATCTTGTCTGTTTCCTTGTGGGCCAAAGTTTTAACAAACCCTTCCGTGAACCCGAGAGACAAGGCTCTTCCATTGGCGGAAAAAGGGAAGAGTCCTTTTTTATAGGGGATATTCTTTAATTTAATGTCTTCTTCCGTGAGTCCCACAGAGGCGGCCTCCGGCCAGGTGTAAATAACAGATGGAACGGTTTTATAGTTCACATGGCAAAAGCCCTTTGCAATGTATTCGGCCACAGCCACTCCCTCCTCTTCCGCTTTATGGGCCAGCATGGGGCCTTCAATGAGATCTCCCACGGCAAAGATATTGGGAACAGAGGTTTTAAAATTTTTATCCACTTCAACCTGTCCTCTTTGAGTTTGTTTTATATTGAGATGATTCAATCCCATTTTTTCAAAAAAAGGTTTTCTTCCAACGCAAACTAAAATCTTTTCACAGTTGAGGGTATGCTCCTTTCCCTCTTTATCAGAAAACACCACTTCTCCTTTATTTTTTTTATTTTCCGCTTTTTTCACGGAGGAGTTTAAGTGAAATTTCAACCCTTGTTTTATCAGTGACTTTTGTAGTTTTTCCCTTATGTCTTTATCCATAGAGGGACAAATGGTGGAAGCCTGTTCCACTACAGTCACTTGGGATCCTAAACGATTCCAGACAGAACCCAATTCCAGACCAATATAGCCGCCGCCAATAACCACTAAAGTTTTTGGCACAGAGGAAAAATCCAAAGCTTCCGTGGAAGAGACAATCACTTTTTTGTCAAAGGGGGCAAAGGGCAGTTCTGTTGGAGCGCTCCCTCCGGCCAGCATAATATATTTTCCCTTAATAATTTCCGTTTTATCTTCATGAGTGACACTCACTTCTGTTGAGGATTTCAGCCTGGCCCAGCCTTCCACTCGCGTGATTTTGTTTTTTTTAAATAAAAACTCAATTCCCTTTGTGAGTTTTTGCACCACTTCGTTTTTTCTGTTCAGCATTTGTTTTAAGTCCAGCTGGGGGGATTTTATTTGAATGCCGTGTTTTTCCATATCCTCTTTTGCAAATAAAAAATGTTCGCTGGATTCCAGGAGGGCCTTTGAAGGAATACAACCCACATTTAAGCAGGTTCCTCCAAGGGTTTTGGATTTTTCCACCACAGCGGTTTTTAGTCCCAGTTGAGCCGCCCGAATAGCTCCGGTGTAACCGGCGGGACCGGCGCCAATAACAATTAAATCAAATTCCATAAAAACTCCTTTTTTAAAATTCAAATCGGAAAAGTATAAATAACTTCTTTAAGTCTCAATTAGAATACGGGCGGGGTCTTCCACATACTCTTTAACTTTTACTAAAAACCCGACGGATTCTCTGCCATCAACAATACGATGATCATAAGAAAGGGTGAGATACATCATGGGTCGGATCGCCACCTGTCCGTCTATGGCCACAGGGCGAGGTTCAATTTTATGCATTCCCAGAATACCGCTTTGAGGAGGATTCAAAATAGGAGTGGAAAGAAGAGAGCCAAAAATTCCGCCATTACTAATGGTAAAGGTTCCTCCGGAAAGATCTTCCGGTGTGAGTTTTCGTTCTTTAGCTTTTTCACTGTATTGTATGATTTGATCTTCAATTTCAGAGAAGCTTAATTGTTCCGCTCCGTGAATCACCGGAACCACCAGTCCCTTGTCTGTACTAACGGCAATTCCAATGTGACAGGATTTATTATAGACAATATCCGTTCCCTCTATAAAAGCATTGATTTGTGGATATTCCTTTAGAGCGGCTACTGCCGCCTTTACAAAAAAACTCATAAAACCCAATTTGATTCCATGCTTTTTAATAAAAAGCTCCTGATATTTTTTCCTTAAATTGATAATTTTAGACATGTCCACTTCATTAAAAGTGCTGAGAGTGGCTGTGGACTGTTGGGAGAACAGGAGTCGTTCCGCTGTTTTTTTTCTCATGCGGCTCATGGGCTCCCGATACTGATTTTCCTGGAAATGTGGTTGTGAAGAGGGTGATTTCAAATCACTTGATTTTAAGAGTTGTTTGGATTTTTCCAAAAAGTCAGAGGGAATAGGAGGTGCGGAAGAAGGTGGAATTGTTGAATCAGGAGGGGAGAGTTGGGAGTCTTTTGAGGGACTTTGCAGCGCTTTTAAAATATCCTCTTTGGTCAGTCGTCCTCCTTTTCCCGTGCCGGACAGGCTTTGAGGGTCCAGATGATGTTCCCCTATAAGATGGCGGACCGCAGGGCTGAGAGAGCCTTCATTTTGAGAGGGAGAGGGTTTTTCCGGTGAAGAGGATTCTGTTTTTACAGGGTTTTGTGTTGTCTCAGTTTGAGTTGGATCGGTAGAGGTTTGTTCTTTTGAGGGGATAGCGGCAGCGGCCTTTTCTTCCGCCGATATCGGCTCCAGGTAGCCGATCACCTCTCCAATGGAAACGGTTTCTCCGGCAGGTTTTAAGATGGTGAGCTTTCCGTCCTGTTCCGCAGGCACTTCCAAAGAGGCTTTATCCGTTTCCAGGAGGGCAATGACCTCTCCCTTAAGGACAATATCTCCCGTTTGTTTTTCCCATTTTTCAATATCCGCTTCATTAACGGATTCTCCGACAGAAGGGACCTTGATGTCTTTTTTCATAGTGTTTTTATCTCTGAAAGCGCGTAAAAATTCAATGAGTTTTTCAAAAAGCTTTTTCTATTCGGCGTCCGGTTGACTTTCCGGCTTGGCATTTTGAAAAGCGGGTAAGGCAAGGCAGGCCTTTTCCACTTGTGCCAGGACGGGGAAGGAAGAGACATTTACTTTAAAGCGATGAGCGTTATAGAGCTGCGGAATGAGAAATAAATCCGCGCAGGTGAGATGATTGCCGAAGGAAAAATCCTTTGCTCTTGGTTTTAGGATAACTTCCAGCTTTTCCAATCCCTGAGCAATCCATTCCGCCGCCCATTTGACTTTGTCTCCTCCCATATCGGAGATCATTTGCAGCATTTTCAGATTCTGTAAGGGTTGAATGGAGGAGTTGATAATTTCACAAAAAGAAAGAATCTCATGTTTGGTCAAATTATCTTTTGAAAATAGAGGTGGCTCCGGATAAAGCTCATCCAGATATTGAATAATGGGAAGGGATTGGGTCAGGCTTTTATCATTTATTTTCAGGCAGGGGACTTGGGCCAGGGGGTTGAGTTTTATGAAATCCTCACTGTATTGCTCTCCTCCGTTTCGGACCAGATGAATGGCTTTATAGGAAAAAGGAATATTTTTTAGATAAAGGGCAATACGCACCCTGTAGGCACAAGAGGAGCGATAATAGCTGTATAAAGTAATCTCTGTCATTTTAAATTACAGCACACTTCCCAGGAATGGATTATGGTTTTAATTACTTCGGGTTCATGTTCAGTTATCCCCCGGACAACCGAACTCCCAGCGGGTTCATGTTCAGTTATCCCCCGGACAACCGAACTCCCAGCGGGTTCATGTTCAGTTATCCCCCGGACAACCGAACTCCCAGCGGCTTGCTGTGTTCCTAATGAGGCGTTAGCCTCACTATAACAATATAC
>JAPOOY010000232.1 GCA_026713205.1 Bdellovibrionales bacterium | reverse complement strand
TTGTTCTCTCATCCATTACTGAGCTTTCCTTCCAGGGCATAAACACCTCCTTTTTATAAAAGGAAAAGTGTTACCTATGTCTCCGGTCATTACTGTTACCTATGTATCAAGGTTTTACCCTCTTCCTTCTCCTTCCTCTCTTCTCTCTTACTTAATTTATTTATTTATTATTTAATTCTATACTTACTTAACTCCTATCCTCTCCGCTTCTGACCCCACGCACGCAATCTAATGGATGAGGGTGTGGGGTCAGAAGCGGAGAGGATCGTTTCATCTTTGATGAAACCCCTTTGAAAACTTAGACTTAAATTGATTTTTCTTTGCTTAGTGACTGCCCACCCACTGGGCAGCACTATAGGCAATCTTTTTTCTTCTCTTTCAAAAAGTGTACACACCCTCATTCCTCCTCCAACCTCTCCATTTTTGCTATTCGTCCCTCTTCTTCCATAATCTCAGGTAATACAAAATCCTCCTTCATAACTTCCTCCACAGTGGAATAAGAAAAGCCGCAACGGGTCCGACTGCTTTTCTCCTTTCGCCACAGCGAAAGCAGCTTTTCACCAAAGGACTTGTTTAAAACCACATACCAGATAAGCCATAAATCCTTCCTTCTCCGATAAAAAGAAAAGTGCTTCTCATACCTCTTAATGGTCTTCTGGGAAATTTCCACCTCCAAGGCCACTGTTCTTTTTTTTCTTTCATATTCAGTTAAAAACAGGCCATCAGGTATTAAAGGATGAGGATCACGGTGGGACCAATCCCAAGTGTACAAACCTCCTCCAATGCTTTTTCTCTTCAATACATGCTCCGGTGTCCAGACTTCCACAATGTTTCTTTTTTGAAGGTGGATGAGTATTTCAGAAAGAAGAACATCATGCTGTAGGCTGTTCCGATTGATGGCTTTTATATAGCCATAGAGGCTCATACACCGAGAGATTCCTTTTTTTGTTAGAGTCCAAACAAGTCCTCCTCGTGGCAAACCATCCGAAGCAAGAAGAAAGCCTCTTTTCTTTAAAATTCTGAGCCGTCTTAAAACAGTGGATTTATCAATGTTATTGAAAATATGATTTTCAATTTGCTGTGTTGAGAGCAAACCAAATGTATCTAATTTTTCTAAAAGAAGCAGGTCTCTTTTTGTGAGAGGGAGCTGATCCCTTGATATTTTCCTACGCTTTTTTCTTTTAAATTTTGTTTTGTTTTTGTGTGAGCGATTTTTTACAGATTCAGAAGGACAATTCCCTCTCCCTTCAAGCCCCCCAATGGTTTTTGAGGGGGTGTTCAGGGGAGGAAATTGTTTATTTGTTAATTGATTTTTGAAAACTTGGCTTTCTCTCTCAGACATTTTCAACCTCTTTAACTTCAGGCTTGCATTCTGACTTAATGTGCAAAGCCGATTCTTTCTAAAACTTAATGTCTAACTTCTACTTCTTTATAAAAAAACTTTAAATCTTCTTCTCTTAAATAAATCTAATTTTGAATCCGTTCCATTTCATGGGAACAGATAAAAAGAAAAAAGCAAACAGAAAAAATTTTAATTTGACGCACAGAATAGAAGAGACTTACAGGTTATTAAGGGGCCCGAAAGGTTACAGCCGGTTACCAGCGGGAACTACAGGGTGAGTTTCGGGAACTAGCGGGAAACTAAAATGGTGGTTATGGGCAGTATTTATTTTTTTTATTCATTTTACACTTAACAATTT
>JAPOOY010000081.1 GCA_026713205.1 Bdellovibrionales bacterium | reverse complement strand
GTCACTTCCATTCTCAGATGATCAAAAGAAATGGGATTGCAGGGGCGTTTTCCTTGAACTGCTGTAACAGACATTACACTGTAAAGCAGTAATGTTAACAATGGCATAAAGAAAATTTTAAAGGTTTTTACTCTAAAAATCCATAGATAGAAGGATTTTTAGGACCTCCAGGTCAGAAACCTCTAACAACGGGTTTGAATTATTTTTTTACTTACAGACAAAGTCAATATAAACCCGTTTTCTCGTAATAGCTGTGGAGGTTTGGCTTTCGTTGGAATGTAAAACAGGGTTTGAGGCGCTGGAAGAGGCGCTGTATGAAAATAAACCTTTCCCGCTGGCACGGGTGGTTTTAACGGCTTTGCTTTTAGAGTAGTAGGGGTTATCTTTTCTGGCAGAGTAATCGGTACGGTATCCGGTGACTTCCTCCTTATTTTTTTCGGAAATAATCTGTGGAGTTTGTGGACTGCAAAAATCCGCCATCTTCATTTTGGCGTCAGTCCGTCTTTTTTGAACCGCCTCTGAATCAAATAAATTGTTTATCGGGTTGTAAAACAAAGTTCCTTTTTTAACCGGTTTGTACGATTTATCCTTCCATTGAGCCGAAGTGGATACACACCCCTGGAGAAAGGTTAAGCTGAAAAACATAAGAGAACAAAGTAAAATTTGTTTCATTGTAAAGCTCCTTTTTAGATGAGGTTTCTTTTTTATGTTTATAATTACTCTAGTAAAAAGTCAATACAAAGTTACTCTGTCTGTCTTTTTTTAATGTCAAACATGGGGATAGCGCCGCCGGTGACTTCCGGCAATTTTCCATCCCATTTTTCCATTCGTTTATACTCAATGAGGATAGGATTTTCCTTAAGAGCGCGGGCTTCCCTTCGGATGGCGTTGGCGGTGGCTATACTTTCAATTTTTATTTTTTCCGCAACAGCTTCGGCATCAGTGATTTTTTTGATCTTTTCATTTTTAGCCTGAAGAGCCTGTTGTTCAGCGCGGACTTTCATTTCAATGGATTTGTTAAATTCATCGGAAAAATCAAACTCTGTTATGGCCACATTGGCGACCATTAAAGACTTTTCGTTCAACCCTTTGCCCTGCAGGGTTTTTTGCAGAAAAGATCCTATGGTTTTTCCAATCTGCACCTTAACTTCAGGACGCTTTTTAATCAACTCTTCAGCGGTGTATTGGGCTGTGACGGCTTTTACGCTTTCTTCAACCGCCGGTTTCAAGAGAATATGTGTGACCAATTCTTCCGTTCCGATTTTCTGGTACAGTTCGGGCACTTCACCCAGGGAAAATTGAATGGAAACCACTGTTGTCACTATTTGTAGATCCTTTGAACTGGCGGAGGCTTTTTGATTAAATTTAAGGAGTTTAACGCTGATGTACTCCACTGTTGTTCTAATAGGTGTGACAAGGTGCAGTCCCTCGCTCAAAATAGTGTTATGATTGACTTTTCCCCAGTATTTGACCACACCCAAATGCCCCACGGGAACAATACGAATGGAAAAGAATAAAAGAATTCCCACAATAAAAAAAACGGGTACAATCCATTTATGTCTTTCAAGAAAATTGTTCATTTGGCCTCCTTTCAAGAGTATGCGCTGTTGTTTATCTTTTAAAATACAACTCTTGTTTATTCACTGGATTTAAAGTAAACGGATTACCAAAGTAAAACCAGCTTTTTTATTGCTGCGTCAAAGATGAATAGGGCAGTTCTTCCAACTTATTTATACTTCTCCGGCTTGAAATTTTCCGGTTCTTCATAAGAAAAAATACTTACACCCTTTATAACAGCCTATAAGGGTCAAAAATTCAAACATGCGTTTTGCCACAGAGCGACTTTCAGCCGCATCTG
>JAPOOY010000082.1 GCA_026713205.1 Bdellovibrionales bacterium | reverse complement strand
CTTAAAAAGCCTATATCCAAAGGATTTCTGATTGATAGAATGAGAGATCAATCTTAACAATTCATTAAGTAATTTATCCGCTTCTGTCTGATCCTGTGTTTTAAAGATCCTATCCATGAACCAAACTAATTTAGGCATTAGTCTTCTGGAAAATTGTTTGCTTGTTATTATGCCGCCCCCTTGAAGTAAAATTTCCATCTCTGGCACAGATTTCTTAATCTCACTACAGGAAGAAAATAAACTCCAATTGAATATTGGAAAAATTTCTTTTTTTCCAATATAAGGAAGAAAAAACTGTGATGCCAAAAAATGGAGAAGAAAAAATCCCACTATCATTTTTTTTGCAGGATTATTAAATAGAGTTCTTGATTTTACAACTTTCTTCAACTGGAAACTCTCTTCAGGGTTTTATTATACTACTCCTACACCGGAAGTTTCTCATAAATATTTTATCAAAATTATAATAAGTTGAGTGTTAGCTGATTTTAGTCCAGTTTTTAGGAATCATAGTCGTTTATCAAATCACTAAATATTTTCTGAGATGTGATTATAAACTGTTACGGCAGACACTTTTAAGGCATTTACTAAAGGAATGCTGATAATCATTCCCAAAACTCCCATAAACTGCCCGCCGGCAATAATAATCACAATCACGGTTAAGGGGTGAAGGTTCACTATGCGGGCTAATAAAAGGGGTATCAACACGACAGAATCCAAAATCTGTGAAAATGCCACAATCCCCATAACCAAAAGAATATGGCTGGTCTCATAGTCATTCACCAGAGCCACTAACAAAATAGGAATCCCGCCAATAATAGGCCCTACATAGGGAATTAAGTTTGTCAGACTGGCAAATATGCCAAGAAGAACAGCAAAGGGAAAACCCACTAAAGCCAAACCTGTGCCTACAAAAAGCCCCACCAGTCCGGCCTCTAAAATCCTGGCCCGAACAAACAGACCGATTTGCTTATTAATTTTATAATGAAGGCTTAAAATCATTTCAAAAATATGATTCGGAACAAGAACAAAAAGATTTCGCGTCAGTCCCAGTTCCTGTTTAACAAGAAAGTAAGCAAAAAAAGGAGCCAATAAAAGGATTAAAAAAGTCTCCTTAACCACGGAAGGCAACTCCTGAAGAAAGGTCTGCCCTAAAGAAAACAAAAGAGTCTCAAAGCGGGTGGAAAGATCTATTTCTCCAAGGGAAAACACATGACTTTCAAACCATCTCTGCCATCTTTCAACAAGTAAAGAAACCTTTTCAATATAAACGGGAAATTCATTTTTCAAATTCCCAAACTGTTTTGACAAAAAAGGAAAAGACCAAACAACCAAACTGGTCAGCCCGCTGATAATGCAGACAAATACCAAAGGCACGGCCAGAGGGCGTGGGACTCTTATTCGCGTGAGAAGATTAACAAGAGGACGCAATGTAAAATTTAAAATAAAAGCCAAAAGAATGGTTATGAAAAGACCTTTAATTAAAATGAGGAATGTTGTCAGCAATACACAAAGAATGAGGAAAAAAGTCAGACGAAAAAGATTCAGTCTGTGGATTTTATCTCTTTTTTTCTCCGGAGAAATCATATTTTTCTGAATGTCTTAAACACTATCCGTGTTTCCATGAGTTTGATGAACCTGTAGAATTTTCTGTTCAGCCCGCTGAAGCCTTTGACTGAACACGTGACAAAGCTGCCTGACAATCTTTGCTCCAATATGCACATGATTTTCCAGCAAAAGATTTAAATCCGGTTGGAAAAACCCCAGCAATTGAGAAGATTCCGTAGCCAGGGCAAACATGTTGCGATACCCCTTTTTTTGAGCCAGGGCCAGCTCTCCAAAAAAATCCCCTTCCTTTAAAATAGAGATAAGGGTTGCCTCTTCCTGAGAATCGGGAGATCCATGAAGAATATTCACGCGACCCTTAAGGATAATGTACATTCCCATCCCGGACTGAGGTTTAAAAATGACCTCTCCATCCACATAGTGCCGTTTATGGATGAGTTTTCGGACAAAACGAAGCTCCTTGTCCGTCAAAGTGGAAAACAAAGGACAGTTCTTCATAACTTCTATGTCCTGTTTCTTATCTGATTTAAAAAAATTATTCCAAAATACTTCCAGCATTTTTATTCCCTCCCTACTTCATACTATGAAAAAACTCCTGTAAAGGATTTTCAACCCTATTCCAAAGTAAATAGTAGATTTTTTTCCTCTACCCAGCCCTTTTGCCCTGTATTTATTTGAATTTGAACCCAGCCATGACCCATTTTCAGAATTTTTACATCAGCCCCTCCGGGAGCCGTCCACAACTCAACGGACTCGGAAGAGGGAGCGCTATGACCTTTTATTTCCGTTAAAGCCCCCGCCCTTTTTTGTAAACTGAAAAAGCCCAAAAGAGCTAACACCGCTAAACCGGAAAACCAGGAAACCATTCCTTTAAGCAAAAAGGGAGTGGGAGCCGAGACCGTTCTTTTTAGAAGAAAAACAAACCAAAATAACGAAAACAGTCCGTACAACAGAGCCAGAGCCTGCCATAAAAAAGGCCAAAGAACGGGAGGATGGCCTAAATGCACAAGATTCTTATAAGCGGGAAAAAACAGATATTGATAAAAGCTTTTTTGTAAAAAAGGGAGGGCTGATTGTTTTTGACCTTCTTTTAATAATTGTATTCCCCGATTATAAAAATATAAATTCCCGGCTTTTTGGAGGGTTTCTGTTGAATTTTTGAACCTTTCCCCTGCTGATTTGGGCGTTTCGGCCATAGAATGAGCCTGTCCCTTTAGAGATTCAGAAGGACTTTCCTCCCCCGGCGCTCCAAAAGACCATAAGAACAAGAAAAAAAAGACTCTTAAAAATCTCATTCTTTGAATATAATCATAAGGAAACAGTTATGAGCAACCGCTTTGAAACCTTAATCCAGTCCCTTGTTGATTTAAAAATTAAGGAGGGAGAAAGACTAAAAAGGGTTTGCCCTCCATCTTTAGAGAATTCCGGCAGATACACTCACCTTCTGCAACAAATCTCTGAATTAAGAGGCCGTCCTTTATATTACCCTTATATTGGAAGCGGTGTGGGACGAGGGCCTTTAGTGCAGTTATCCGATGGAAGTGTAAAACTGGATTTCACTTCCGGGATAGGAGTGTATATTTTAGGCCATTCCCATCCCGACCTGATACGGGCCGGTCTTGTAGGCGCTTTAGAGGATGTGGTCATGCAAGGGCACCTGCAGGCCAATGCCATTTATGTCAGACTGATGGAAAAAGTGATTCAAATCGCCCAAAGAAATTCCTCCCTGTCTCAAGGCTGGATTTGTCCCTCCGGCTCCATGGCAAATGAAAATGCCTTAAAAATTATCCGTCAGAAAAAAGGAGGGGTCCGCCATGTTCTGGCGTTTGAAGGGGCCTTTGCCGGACGCACCGGCTCACTGCTTGAAATAACAGACAATGAGAAAGCCAAAAAAGGACAACCCCTTTGCGGAGATGCTTTGCGAATCCCCTTTACTCCAAAAAAGCCCCATTTGGCATTGGAAGCCCTGGAAGCGCATTGGCAAAACAAAGGAACGCAAATTTCATCCTTTATTGTGGAGTTTATGCTGGGTGATGGAGGCTATCACCTGGCGCCTCGCTCTTTTTTTCTGCCTCTTTTTCAATTTTGCAGGGAGAAGGGAATAGCCGTTTGGGCGGATGAAATACAAACTTTTTGCCGGAGTGGAGAATTTTTTGCCTTTGAAAAACTGAACCTGGGAGAATACATAGATGTATGCACTATTGGGAAATCCCTCCAACTGTCCATCACCCTTTGGAAAAAGGAATATAATCCTGAACCCGGGTTGGTTGCGGGAACTTTTGCTTCAAGCTCCTCCAGTTTGCACAGCGCCCTCGCTCTTTTAAATTTTCTGGACCAGGGTTTTATGGGACCTTCGGGGAAAGTTGAAAAAATCCACAAAAGCTGGGTGCAACATTTAAAAAAACTGGAAACCAAAAAGTTAATCTCAAACATAGAAGGATGGGGACTGATGATTGGAGCCACACCTCTGGACGGCAAGGCAAGCACTGTTCGCTCTCTGCTTCAAAACCTCTTTGAAAAAGGTTTGATTGCTTTCCCCTGTGGAAAAGGAGATACAATGCGCCTCCGGTTCCTGATACCGGCTGTTGTAGAGGAAGAGCATTTGGCTCAAGCGGCCCATATTTTAGAACAAGCCCTTATAGCACAGTAAAATGAACCTCCCCGCGGCAAACCGCTGGGAGTTTAGCTGTCCGGGGGACAGCTGAACACGAACCTGAAGAGATTCAATATGAAATTTCGCATCCGATCCGCAAAAAAAGGAGATGAAGAGCAACTAAAAAAGGTATCAGAAGCTTTTCATCTTTGTAATTTACCGAAAGATATTTCAGAAATTCAAAAAAAAATACAGCAGAGTGAACAGTCCTTTTCAGGAACTCTTCCTTTTCAGAAAAGAGGATTTCTCTTTGTTCTTGAAGAAGTGCAGACGGAGCGGCTCGTGGGGTCCAGTCAAATTCTGGCTTATTATACTCATCAAAAACATCCCTATTTTATCATAGATCAAAAAATCTCTTCCCTGCGCCTGCACTATACAAAAAGTGATTCCGTGCAATTGGGAGGTCTTGTCCTTTTGCCGGAATTCCGCAGAGGAGCTGAAAAACTGGGTCGGCAAATTGGCGCTATCCGTTTTTTATATATGCTGGAGGAGCCTTCCATTTGGCCGGAAGAAATTGAAGTGAGCTTAACCGCCCCTTTAAAAGATAATAATACAGGCAGTGAATTTTGGGACGCCGTGGGGAAAAAAGTATTTTCCCTGAATTATCGGGAAATCAGCGAATTGTATCAAAAGGATTTTCCCGGCTTTCTCTCTCAAATTCCCAAAAGTATGACTCTTGATTTAAAATCCCTCCCCTCAGGAGCGCGGCGGGCTGTGGAGGAAATTCATCCTGAAACCCTGTCCCTGTATCATGGGCTTTTAAAACTAGGCTTTAAACAAACACCTCTCCGGCATTTTCTGGATGGAGGAATCTCCCTTATCGCCAAAAGAACGGATGTTCCGTTTATCGCTCAGGGGAAGAGAGTCCTTGTGGAAGCGGGTCACCCCGCTCACCCTCACCCGTGGCTTTGGAGTCAGCAAACGGAAGGAGTATTTACAGGCGGTGTCATTGAGGGAGAGTTAAACGGGGAAGGGTTATTTATTTCAAAGGAACCCTTACCGGATGATATGAAACCTTCCATCCCCTGCTCTGTCACACCTTTTAATCCTCTACTTCCGAATTATACCGATCGGAGTTGAAATTTTCCGGTTTTTATTTAAGAGACATGAGCCCTTTATAACAGACTATAGGGGT
>JAPOOY010000083.1 GCA_026713205.1 Bdellovibrionales bacterium | reverse complement strand
TTCTCTTTTCTCTGTTTTTTCTGTTCCTCCCAACCAAGAGGAGGATCATCTCCTTCCTCAAGAACACGATAGAAATTATGTGAGCCTGTTCCCACAGTTTCCACTTTCTGTTCTTTTTTTAATTCGGAAATTATGTTCTTGATTGTGCCTTCTGACCAACCTGTGAGTTTAATTAGTTTTTGTCTTGTCATACGCTCATTGTCTCTAATCAAAGCGAGGACCCTTTCTTTCCTCCTGTTTCTCAATTCAACACCTCTTCCCTCGGACCAAAACTCCTCCTGCTCCACAAAAAACTCATAAGACCGATCCGATAACTCCCTAAGTCGACTCTCTGAAGCTGACACTGCACCTCTCCCTGAAAAAATCCTCACCCCCTCCCTTATCCTCTCCACACTATCCATCAACTCCCTCACCTGACTGGAATTCTTATATGAAGATAATATAAATATATCCGCCCTCATCTTCCCCAACACCGGCCTCAACACCCTCCCTATCCTATGAACCACCTGCTTCACCGATATATGTGGATTCAAATCTATATAGGCCGATAAATGGGGTAAATTCACCCCCTCATCCAAAGCCCTCACCGCCACAATATAATGCCCCTCCTCCTCCCTGGAATTCCTAAACACCTCCTCCCTCATCCCTCCACTCATCTCCGAATGATAAGACTCAAACCTTATCCCCTCCACCTTATCCCTTAAAAAAGCCGCCAACTCCTCCGATTCCCTTATCGTGGAAACTATAATCATCCCCTTCCTATTCCTCTCAAAAATCACTGATAAACCCTCAACAAGCTCCTCATAATAATAAGGGTTAATGGAAAATAAAGAATTCTCATGCCTTTGAATGAAAAATGGAGTGTCACTGATCTCCAGTATCCTCTTCCTCTCCATACTCTCACCTAATAAAACAAAGATATCATTGAAAGGGGTGATATCCCCCCTTTCAATACTGGAAATAAGCTGATCCACCACCATAGAGGGAGGATGTCTTTCAAAGTTCCCCTCCTCCAAATAGGACCAATGCACCTTATCAAACAACTGTTGTATCAACACATCCCTGTGGACAGGTGTGGCTGTGGTTCCATAGAGGAAGGCTCGGCTCTTGTTTTTTAAATCAAGGATAAAGTCACGGGTCTGAGAGGCTCCTAAGTGATGAACCTCATCTATCCATATTCCATCCAAACTCTCAATCAAATGCTGATACAACAGGGGTTCTTTCTCCTTCAAACTTTCCATTTGAATCAAAAAGCTTCTTAAAGTGATGCTGATCACAGTGGGGCTTTTTTGTCTGAGGGCTTGTTCTATTTCATCGGAAAAGCTCTTTTTCTCTTTGGCTATCCAGTGGATTTGTTGCAGGTCAAAGTGAGCGGAATGAGCTTCGGATTGTATTTCAGAGTTTAACTGGTCCACCAGTTTGATTTTATCCGCTGTTATAAAGGAGATTTTTTTTCCGGATTTTCTTGTGAGTTTTTCCAGGAGGTTTTGAGCAAGGACGGAGCTTTTCCCGGTAGAGGTGGGGGATATGTAGAGATAACTGCCGTAGCCTTGGTTGAGGGATACTTTAAAGTCATCAATGGCCATTCGTTGAGAGGGTCGCAGGAGGTTGTTTGATTGAAAGAAGTTTGACAGATAGGGATGGAGTTCATGTCCTATGAGGAGGCGTCTTAGAGAGGAATGGTCCAGAAGTTCCAGGGAGGGGATTGAGAGAGTGGGTCCCTCTTGGAAGGGAGAGTTAAGTTGCGGGTCAATTTTAATGATCCGTGGTTGCTGTGTTAGGGGGGAGTTTATTTGAAAGCAGTTTTCTCCACAGGAGGAGAGGGAAGGGGGAATTTGGTTATGAGAGACTTCCCGGATGAGGAGTTTGAGAGAGTTTTCGTGTGAGAGTTCCCCTTGTTCCGCTGATCTAAAGAGGGAGGGGCTGCAATCTTCCTCTGCCGCCTGTATTTCAGCAGGAAGCAAACTTACAAAGATCAAGCTCCATAGGATAAGGAAGGTTTCTTTTTTCATATCTTATTTTCTCTCAAACTTCCTCCTTATTTTCTGGGAGGATTTTAATAAAGACCCTGCTTTTTATTATCTAAAACGCTGAAAATTTTCAATGTCTTTACAATGGAAAAGAAAAATAGTTACTCTTTCATAAAATCTTTAAGAAAAATTTTCCGGAAACAGGCAGGAAAGCTCAAATTTATAGATTGATTGTCAGAAGGAGAAAATATGAGCATTCTTTTCTGAAAGAACGGTATGGGATACTTAGTGGAAAGAGGCTATAATATATATTTTTGAATTTTTTTTCAGGCCCTGTGGTTTTTTTCTTAAAATTTTATAAAATAACCTCTAAGCTTTCCAAAGTTATGAAGAAGACAAAAATACATTTTCTGGATGAGTTGGATTTAAAAAACAAAAATATCTTTATGAGGGTGGATTTTAATGTTCCTCTCGCAGAGGGGAAAGTTAAAGATTCTCATCGTATTGATAAGATACTTCCCAGTATTCGTTATGTTTTGGAGCAGGGAGGGCGATTGGTTTTAGGTTCCCATTTAGGGCGTCCTGATGGCCAACCCGATTCTCAGCTTTCCTTAAAGCCTGTGGCGGAGTATTTAACGGAAACCCATAATTTAGAGGTTCTTTTTTTGGATGAGCCGGATAGCGAAGCCCCTCCTGTTCTGCTTCCCGGGCTCAAGGGCAATCAATTGATTTTGTTGGAAAATCTAAGATTTCAAAAAGGGGAGATGGACGGGGACAGGGAGTTCGCAAAAAAACTCGCCGCTTATACGGATATTTACATTAATGAGGGGTTCAGTATCTCCCATAGAGCCCATGCCAGTGTGGTTCTTTTGCCTGAGCTTGTATCCTGCCGTGGAGGGGGGTTCCTTTTACGAGAGGAGATGAAACAGCTGGATTACATTCGCTTAAACCCTAAGAAGCCTTTTTTTGTCATTTTAGGCGGAAGTAAAGTTAAGGATAAAATTCCTCTATTAGAGAGTCTGATTGATCAGGCCGATGAGTTTTTTATAGGAGGGCTGATTGCTTATACTTTTTTAAAAGCTCAGGGGGTTTCTGTAGGTCATTCTCCCGTGGAGGAAGGATATTTAAGGCAAGTTGCTGATTTTATTGAGAGAATAAAGGAGCGGGGAAAAAAACTGTGGCTTCCGAAGGATCATGTGGTGGTAAATGCCTCCCCTTCGCAGGATTCGGCAAAGACGACAAAGGGACAGGATATTTCTGAAAACTATCAAGGTGTGGATATTGGCCCCTTTACACAAAAGGAGTTTACGGAACGGATTGTTCGGGCCTATTCTCTTTTTTGGAATGGCCCTATGGGATTATTTGAAAAGGAGCCTTTTAGTTTTGGAACACATGCTCTGGCCCGAGCGGTGGCCTCTCATGGACTGGCTCATCGTGTGGTGGGAGGAGGACATTCCGCCCTGGCTGTGAGAGATTATGAAGATCAGATCAATCATGTATCCACAGGGGGGGGAGCCAGTCTTCATTATTTACAGGGATCAAATATCCCCGGTATTCAAAGTATAAAAATGTAAGGTGTATTATGATTTGTGCGGCAAATTGGAAAATGAATATGGGAGTGGAAGCCGGGGAGTCTTTTCTCAGGGAGTTCAAAAATATTCTTCAGAAGGGAGAAGAGAAGCATTTTTTATTTTTCCCACCGGCTTTTTTGTCTTTTCTTTTTGTTCAGGAGAATCTGTATTGGGGAGGGCAGAATGTTTTTTTTCAAAAAAACGGCGCCTGGACCGGAGAAAATTCTCCGGAAGTATTAAAGGAGCTTTCCGCTCAATTTTGCCTGCTGGGGCACAGTGAGCGGCGGCTGATTTTTGGAGAAACCGAAGAGGATATAGAAAAGAAATTCCATTTGCTCCGCAGTTTAAATATTCTGCCTGTTCTTTGTGTGGGAGAAAAGGATTCGGAAAGAAATCAAAAGGATCAGATTTTAAGGAAGCAGCTGAATTTTCTGAAAAAAACGGATTTAAAAGTTGATCCTAAAAAACCGATGGGACCAAAAGATTATGAGGAGGTTCCGTTTATTGTGGCTTACGAGCCGGTTTGGGCCATTGGTTCAGGAAAAACACCTTCTGCCAATGAAATAAATGAAATACATCAAATGATTAAAAATATTCTTCCTTTAAATAACATTCCCGTGCTCTATGGAGGGAGTGTGACGGAAAACAACGCCGCTTCCTTTGGAAGAGAGCCTGATGTGGATGGGTTTCTGGTGGGAGGAGCCTCTCTCAAAGCGGATAGTTTTTACTCTATTTTCCAGGCCGGAAAAAATGCTTAAAGTTTCTTTTTCAGATATACAAAGGGCGCGGGATGTGTTGGCTTCCTATATTAAACCCTCCTCCCTTTCCAAGTCGGATTCTTTGAGTGAGGAAATAGGCACAAAGCTTTTTTTTAAATGGGAAAGCGATCACCGGATTAAGAGTTTTAAAATTCGTGGGGCTTTAAATAAAGTTTTATCCCTCAGCGAAGCCGAACGGAAAAAGGGATTGATTACGGTATCAGCCGGAAATCACGCTCAGGGAGTGGCTTTGGCATCTCAATGGGCGGGTGTTAAAGCGAGGGTGGTAATGATGGAAACAGCCTCTAAAGTTAAAATAAAGGCCACAGAGTCCTTTGGTGCGGAGGTTATCTTAAAAGGAAAAAACTATGATACAAGTTATGCCCTTGCTGAATCTCTCCGGGGGGATTCCCTGTTTATTCATCCCTTTGCCGATCCTCTGATTATTGCGGGTCAGGGAACAACGGCGTTGGAGGTTTTCCAGACCCTTCCCGAAGTGACTTCTGTTGTGGTGGCTATTGGTGGTGGTGGGTTGGTATCCGGTGTTTCCCTGGCTTTAAAACACTTAAAACCCTCTTGTCGGGTTTATGGAGTGGTTTGGGATGGAACACCAGCTCAATGCCGAAACTTTCATAAAGTGGGAGAGGAG
>JAPOOY010000085.1 GCA_026713205.1 Bdellovibrionales bacterium | reverse complement strand
ATTAAATTGCGCATAATTTATCTCTTGATGCTCATTAGTCTGATTGTTAAAATTCAGATTTTGAAATGCTTGCCCGTGCCTTTTAAAAACAGTTTTTAAATTAGTATCCTTATTAATATCTTTTTTTTGTAATTTTTCCGATAAAACAACTTCTTTATTAACTGAAAAAGAATAAATGTAACAAACTTTATCAATCAAAAAACTGACTTCAAATTCACTACCTTCATCATTCATCATATATGGAGAGTAATTAAAAAACCCTTTGTCTTTAAAATGAAAGGAATGAACTATAAAGTTATATATAAAAAACAAAGCATTTAATACATTTGTTTTACCAGAAGCATTTGCTCCAAAAACACTGTTTATTTTAGATAACCTGACTCTGTCATAATCTACAAATGCATTTGTTTTAGGAGCATTTTGATTCACCTCAAAAGAAATCTCACCTTCATCTCTAAAAGAATACAGGTTATTCCATTTAAAGTATTTAATCATAACTTCTATAGTTAACAAGTTTTTGTAAAAAATCAATATTTTTTTATAGAAAATTAATATTTTTCTATAAAAATTAACATTTTTTTGTAAATAATATTCAAAAATGTCTGTATTGGCCAGAATTTCCTGGACTCTATTTTAGCCTCTCGTTGTAATTTTGCCGTGATTACTTTGGATAGAGCAGGAAAAGCCGGTGAAAAAGCATGGCGAAAACCATTCTCCCAAAATGCTTTATTATTGATTTCACTGGATTATTCCAGTTTTTCGTTGTTTTGAGGGGTGGATTTTTGCTGCTCCTTAGCTATTTTTAGTAAAAATAGCGGAAATACCGCTGTTTTTTTGGTAAAAACAGCGGTAGAATAATAGGGATATGGATATAAAGCGAATTTTAAATTTAAAATCCCTGTTGAAAAAAAAATCTTTTTTTCTATTCGGTCCGAGACAAGTTGGAAAAAGCTATCTCATTAAGAAACAGCTTTCAGATTGTGCTTTGATCGTCAATTTGCTGGATAACGAGATGAACTACAGGCTCCAGAGAGATCCTTCCTATTTAAAAGCCCTGATAAACAATAAAACAAAGAAACAGAGATATGTTGTTATTGATGAAATTCAGAAAATTCCAGAGCTTTTAAATTGGGTTCATTTGTTTATTGAAGAAAAAAGGATAACCTTTCTGCTCACAGGCAGTAGTTCCAGAAAACTGAAAAAACAGAATGTTAATTTATTGGCAGGCAGGGCATGGAATGCAGAGCTTTTCCCCCTTTCCTGGTATGAGATTCCCAATTTTTCGCTAAAAAGAAAACTGCTTTTTGGTTCTCTTCCTTCTGTATATTTAAGTAAGAATCCTCTTGAAGAATTGAAAGCGTATGTTGCAAATTACTTGATTTTAGAAATACAAATGGAGGGCTTGGTCAGAAAACTTCCTCAATTTCATAGTTTCTTAAAAGGATCGGCTTTAAGTAACACACAAATACTGAATTTTTCAAAAATCGGAAATGATTATGGTCTTCCTTCCAGCAGTGTAAGGGATTACTATGAGATTTTACAAGATCTCCTGATTGGTTTTATGGTAAATCCCTGGAAAGGATCTCAGAAAAGAAAAGCCGTTAGTAAATCTAAATTTTACTTTTTTGACATAGGTTTGGTCCATTTGCTTTGTGATGTAAAAATGTTAAATGAACACTCTGACTTTTACGGGAGAAGCTTTGAACATTTTATTGCCGGTGAAATCAAAGCCTATTTAAGTTATTTCAGAAAGGATGACTCTTTACAATACTGGCAGTCTCGTTATGGACATGAAGTGGACTTTATCATTGGAGATCATACAGCCGTAGAGGTTAAATCTTCCAAGAGAATTTCAAAATCAGATTTGAAAACCTTAAAAATGCTGGCTGAAGAACAAAAACTCAAGAATTTTTTTATAGTAAGCAGAGATGAAACGCCGGCTAAATATGGAAATATACAAAGCTTATATTGGGAAGAATTTTTAAAAAAACTATGGAAACATCAAATTTTACAATAAAAATCCTTTGACATTTATAATGGTCTAAGTAGAATATTAAAATATTCCATTTAAGGGGGAAAACATGATTTTAATTAGCGCTTTACTCAAAGAAAAGCTGGCAAACCAAAAGACAATAAAAACTTTTAAAAATAGAAACTTGTTGAAACAAATGATGGCTTTTATTCTGGTTTCATATTTAATCCTGTGTCAGGCATTTAGCTACGCGGAAGAAAACACTCCATCACCTAAAGCTCAAGGCGATCAATCCATTGTACAAAAGACTTCCGATGTTTCCGAAATCCCAGTTTCTGAACTTTCCATTCCGGAAATTCAGAAAACAAAGGAACCAGAAAAAGAGTGGTAAGGATCATATACTCCTTGCCGGTTTGAGATTTGCGGTTTTCCGCCACAGAGAAGTTTAAAATTTTTTAAAGAGTGGACTTTTTAATTTAAAAAGTCTATCTTACCTTTATGTTAAATTTTCTAACCCAAGTATTCGGAACCCAACATGAAAGGGAGGTTAAAAAACTCCTTCCTCTTGTGGAGGAAATCAATAAACACGAACCGGCTTTAAAAAAACTGAGCGACGAAGAGCTAAAAGCGTCCACGCCAAAATTTAAGGAACAGTTGGAAAAAGGTCAGTCACTGGAGGAGCTTCTGCCTTCTGTTTTTGCCGTGTGCCGGGAAGCGGCTTGGCGGGTTTTGGGATTAAGGCATTACGATGTGCAGCTCATAGGAGGTATTGTACTGCACAGAGGACAGATTGCTGAAATGAAAACGGGAGAAGGTAAAACCCTTGTGGCCACACTCCCCGTGTATTTAAACGCTTTGACGGGCAAGGGCGTTCACATTGTAACCGTTAACGATTATCTGGCCCAAAGAGACAGGGACTGGATGGGGCAAGTGTATCATTTTCTAGGACTGACCACCGGAACCATTGTTCACGACTTAAGCGACTCGGAAAGACAAAAAGCCTATGGAGCTGATGTCACCTACGGCACAAACAATGAATTTGGTTTTGATTATTTAAGAGACAATATGAAGTACTCCCTGTCCTCCTGTGTTCAAAAGGAATTAAATTACGCTATTGTGGATGAATGTGATTCCATCTTAATTGATGAGGCCCGAACCCCTCTCATTATTTCCGGCCCGCAGGAACGATCCACAGACAAATACCATGCCGTAAAAAAACTTATTCCTCATTTAAAACAGGAAGTGCACTTCACTATAGAGGAAAAGTCCCGCACAGCTTCCATTACAGAGGAGGGAAACAGTAAAATTGAAGAGCTTTTAGGAATAGAAAACCTTTATGACATAAAACACATTGAACAGCTTCACCATATTTATCAATCCTTAAAAGCCCATTATCTTTATAAAAAAGATGTGGATTATATGGTTAAGGATGATGAAGTGATTATTGTGGATGAATTTACCGGACGATTGATGCCCGGACGGCGTTGGAGTGAAGGGCTTCACCAGGCTGTGGAGGCTAAAGAGGGGGTTAAGGTAAAAACGGAAAATCAAACGCTCTCTTCCATCACTTTTCAAAACTATTTTCGGATGTATAATAAACTGGCTGGTATGACAGGAACAGCGGAAACGGAAGCTGTGGAATTTAACAAAATTTACAGTCTGGATGTTAAGGTGATTCCCACCCATGAGCCTATCCGCCGAAAAGATCATAATGATGTGGTTTACAAAACGGAACAGATTAAGTACAAAAAAATTGCTGAACTGATTAAGGAATGTCATGAGCATCATCAACCGGTTCTGGTTGGAACAGTGAATATTGAAAAATCAGAAAGGCTTTCCCATCTTTTGCATAAGGAGCGCATTCCCCATAAAGTTTTAAACGCCAAACATCACGAACAGGAAGCGGAAATTGTAGCTCAGGCCGGACGAAAAGGAGCCATTACCATCGCAACCAATATGGCGGGACGGGGGACAGACATTATACTTGGTGGGAATCCGGAATTTCTGGCCGGCTACAAAAAAAACTCTGAAAAAGAAACGGAAAAGGATACAGAGAGACTTAAAAAATTTCAGGATTTATGTGGGAAGGAAAGAGAGGAAGTTGTAAAAGCCGGAGGGCTTTGTATCATTGGAACGGAAAGACACGAATCCCGAAGGATTGACAACCAATTAAGAGGCCGGTCAGGACGACAGGGGGATCCGGGCGCCTCTTGTTTTTACCTGTCTATGGAAGATGATTTAATGCGAGTCTTTGGCGGGGAACGGATGAAAAATATCATGTCCACCTTAAGAATGGATGAAGAGGAACCCATCACAGATCGTCTTCTCACCCGAGCCATAGCCAACGCCCAAAAAAAAGTGGAAGCTCACAACTTTGAAATTAGAAAACAAGTTTTGGAATACGATGATGTAATGAATCAACAAAGAAAAGCCATCTATGAACTGCGACGGCAGGTTATGAAGGGAAAAAATCTGGAAGAGGTTTTTCGGGATAAACTGAGCGATGTCATTTCAGATATTTTAGATCAATTTGCCGGGGAAAATCAAAGACGGGAGGAATGGAATCTTCCAGCTCTCAGTTCTTCTTTAAAACAACTTTTTAACTTGGAAATTACCTTTCCTTCTGTAGAAACATTAACGGCTGATACGGTTACAGAACAGGTTCAGGAAGTAATAGGAAAACAGTTTGAGGTAAAAAAACAAGAGCTGGGAGAGCATTTTGAACCTCTGATTCAATATGTATTGTTACAAACAATTGATGCAAGGTGGATGGAGCATTTAAGCAACATTGATCACTTGCGGGAAGGAATCAATCTGCGGGCCTACGCTCAAAAAGACCCTCTTGTTGAATACAAAAAAGAATCCTTCAATATGTTTGAGAAAGTGAATTTAAGTGTGGCTGGTGAAACAGTGGAAAAAATATTCAAAGTTCGTCTTAATGTGGAGCCGGAATTGGAAATGCCCAAAGATCAATCCCGAGAACTTATCTACAATGAGGATTCCCAAATCAGTGGGTTTGCTATGGCCCCTCCATCAGCCAACCCCTCTCAATCGGAATCCGGAAATCAGCAACTCAATCGGGAACAGCGACGACGGCAAAATAAACAAAAAAAACATAGGATTAAAATATAATGAACTGCCCTGTTTGCCAAAATGACTTAAATCTTCCGGAAACAACCAAGGAGTCAATAGAACTCCACTACGACTGTCCCAGTTGTTTCTCCAGTTTGTTTGTAAAGGGAGGTAAATGTGAGGTTTTAAGCGCAGGTTCCGCTTCCGATAAAGTGCAAATGGACAGCCCACCAGCTCAAGAAACTCTGCAAGAAGCAGAGCTTTCCGCGGATTCTGAAAAGGAACCGGAAAATTTTATGGAAGAGGAACAGCCGGAAGATTCCACAGATTCTTCTTCTACAGAAGAACCCGATCCTGCTTCTTTGGAAGAAGAATCAACCGCAGAAGATCCCTTACCTGAAGTAACGGAAGTTCCTATTTTGGAAGAGATAGAAAAAGATACATCTGAATCAAATACAGCGCTCTCTGAAGAAAGCGAGCCTTCCTCTTCAGCAGAACCCCCCACATCCTTTGAATTTTCTGAAGAGGAGTCATCAGAAAGCGGTCCTTTGGTTCAGCCGGCTGTTGAAGTGGAGGATGAGAACATAGCGCCGGAAGGAGAGGACTTTTCTGATGTGGAGCAATTTGGTAATACTCCCGCCCCTTCCGGAAAGGGCGCTTTTTACTATGATGTTATTGTGAGTGATATTGATTCACCCGCTCTTCGTGAACAAGTGGAAGACATTTTAGAGGATGAAGCGCTTAAACTGGAACCGGATCAGGTGCACTTTTCCAAGCCGGAAGGCCGCCTTGTTATCAATAAAATTTCACCCGTTCAAACCCATGTTATTGTTAAATCTCTTTTAGGACTGTCCTTAACTATCTCCTGGAATCAACATCTTATAGCGGATACAAAACTGGAAGAACCTCAAACAAAATCTGAATCAATGGAAGTAAACAATACCTGACTTATATTTTCTCAATACTCTATATCCCCTCTCTTAAAGGGAAAACTATTATATCAATCCGGATTGGTATAATTTCATCTTCAAAAAAATTACCGTGCTTCTTTTGGAAACTTGGGAGTTACAGACCAGTTTTTTCTTTGTTTTTGAAATTGTTCCACAGCCTCTTCATATTCTTCCAAATTTTCCACTCCATCCAATACCAACTGTGGCGTGGGATAACGAATGGGCTTTCCCTTGCGGATAACATGCCCATCTTTCAAAACAATGGTTCTGACATATTCTTTTTTTCCCACTTTAAATTTATAGACCCAGTAATCCAAACCCTGCTTTCTCTCAATCTTATAAGGGGTCCCCAACTGGTCCATAATATCAAATTTCGCCGTTTGATACGGCAGCCGTGTGATTTTTTTATTCAAATGAATATGTGTACAGTGAGTTAAGGCCAAAAACACTATTAAAAACCCGAATTTGTTTTTCATATACAACCCCTCAATTTTTTATACCCTATACTACATTTTTTCGGTTGAAATGTCGCCACCTTCAAAAATAATCGCCGAACTCCTTAAATACCGATCCGGTTTGAGTTTTGAGGTTTTCCAGATGAAAGAATACTTACACCCTCCCTTAAGAAAATAGAGGGGTCAAAAGTGAGTTCGGCTTTGCCACAGAGCGACTGAAAGTCGCTCTGTGGCAAAACGCATGTTTGAACTTTTGACCCCTCTATTTTCTTAAGGGAAGGTATATCTGAAAAACTTTAAAATTCAAACCGGAAGAGTATAATAACAACCTGGAAAAAGTCCTGTCCCCCTGTGAGAAGAGCTTGACCTCATCTGTCCCCACTGGTTAAACCTTTTGAAATGGACACGGCCTATAATAAATACGGCTTTTATTTTTTAATGGGGGTTTTACTCATAGCCTCCCTGTGGATTGTGTATCTAATGACGGTCCGCCATTCCATTGATTTAGGTGAAATGGAGGACACCGGCCCGGAGGAAGAACAAAAATTCAGCCCTGAGGAGTTAAAACAGCCCTGGATTTCCACGGAAGCCCTGCTGGCTCATGGCCAGAAAATTTATAAGGCCCAATGCGCTCTTTGCCACGGCCCGAAAGGGTTGGGGGACGGCTCTCCCGGTTTGGTTCCACCGCCACGAAATCTTGTGGAGGGAAATTGGAAGTTAGGGGGATCGGCCAGGGAACTCTTTATCACCCTTCAAAAAGGAATTGAGGGCACCTCTATGGTCACTTTTAAACATCTGCCGGTATTGGACAGATGGACGCTGGTTCATTATATTCACTCCATAACAAAAAATAAGGTAACGGATGATCCAAAAGAACTGGAAGAGTTCGCCAAAACAGCTCTTTAAACTCTTATTATTCTTTTTTTCTATTCCCACTCTGGCTTACGAGGGGAAGAAAAACTATTTGGCGGAAGAAGCTCCTCTCCCCCTAAAGGATATGAAAGTTGTAGAAAAAACAGGGCAATCCATTGATCTGGCTTTGCAGTTTAAAGATTCTCCAGGTCATACTGTTTCCTTAAAAAATCTGTTTACAGAATCGGCTATTTTAATGACTGTGGTTTATTACAACTGCCCCAGCTTATGTAACTTTCATCTCAACGGTCTGTTTGATGCTATGCAAAAAATACCTCAAACGGCTGGAAAAGATTACACCTTCATTGCTGTTAGTATGGATGCCAGTGAAACACCGAAACTGGCGGACAACAAAAAAACAACCTATTTAAAGAAGTTTAATCGTTCCGGTCAAAAAGTTCATTTTTTAACCGGTGAATCGGAAAACATAAAAAAACTCACCAAATCCCTGGGATTTCCCTTTCGGTGGGATGAAGCCACAAATCAATTTGCCCATTCCCCCGTGGCTTACCTGTTAAGCCCTAAAGGACAAATCCTGCGATACCTTTATGGAGTGGAATTTAAACCGGAAACACTTCGGCTCTCCCTTGTGGAAGCAAGCCAGGGACGAATAGGCACCATAACCGATCGTATCCGTCTTTTTTGCTATCGCTTTAATCCCGGAGAAAATCGTTACACCCTATACGCTTATAATCTGATGCGCGCGGGAGCCGGTTTTATGGCCTTTACCCTGCTCGTGACTTTAGTTCCCTACTGGATTAAGGAAAGAAAACTCTCATGATCCCTTTACTTTTTTTCTCTCTTAAAGGATATGCCCAAACCTCAACGGAAAAACTCCCGCCGGTAACAGACTACGCGGAAAAACTGGACACTCTCTATCATTTTCTTGTGGGTATCAGTGTTGTGTCCTGTATCCTGGTCATTGTCGCTTTTGCTTATTTTTCCATTCGCTACCGACGAAAATCAGAGAAGGAACAGGGGTCTGCCAAAGTCTCCCACAATACTTTGCTGGAATTTATCTGGAGCTTTATCCCCCTTGTTATCTTTGCTGTCGCCTTTGTCTGGGGTTGGATTCTCTATTATGATTTTAAACGACCCCCTGAAAACAGTTTGGAAATTCATGTTTATGGTCAGATGTGGAATTGGACATTTGTGTATAAAAACGGAAAAAAAACCACCAACGAGTTTTATGTTCCCTCTCATAAGCCCGTCAAACTGATCATGACCTCAAAAGATGTGCTGCACAGTTTTTTTATTCCCACCTTTCGCATCAAACAGGATGTGGTTCCCGGAATTTACACTTCCCTGTGGTTTAAAGCGAACCGCAAAGGAAAGTTTCAGGTATTTTGTACGGAATTTTGCGGAACAGGCCATGCCAATATGCTGGCCCGAATGCATGTGGTGTCCTTAAAGGAATGGGAAGACTGGCTGGCCCATGATCCCTATAAAGGGCTGAGCCTTGCGGAGATTGGAAAGAAAGCCTTTCAAGGACGCTGTACGGTTTGTCACACAACCACCAAAGAAAAACGGATTGGTCCGGGCTTGTCGGGTCTCATGGGTGCAAAAAGGGAATTTACGAATGGAAAGTCCCTCATGGTAGATGAAAATTACTTGCGAGAGTCCATCTTAAATCCCTCGGAAAAAATTGTAGTGGGTTTTCCAAACCAAATGACTCCCTTTGCGGGAACTCTATCTGAAGAGGAACTGTCCGGACTGATTGAATACATAAAGACTTTAAAGTAATTTTATGATTAAAGAAAGAGAGGAACATTTTTATGGCGGAAAATAAAAATTATTTAAACTGGCAAAAGGGGATTTCTTCCTGGCTTTTAACTTTGGATCATAAACGCATCGGCATCCTGTATATGATCACCATCTTTTCCTTTTTTCTTATTGGTGGAATTTTTGCCTTACTCATGCGGCTGGAGCTTTTTTCCGCGGGGGAAGACTTTATAAAAACGGATTTTTACAATCAAGCCATGACCTATCATGGAGCGATCATGGTGTTTATGGTGATCATCCCCGGTATCCCCGCTTTTTTAGGAAACTTCTTTCTCCCTTTACAAATCGGCGCCAAGGATGTGGCTTTTCCCCGAGTGAATCTCCTCAGTTGGTACTGCCTGGTTACAGGAGCCCTGATTGCCTGTTTTTCTCTTGTGCTCAATGGAGTGGATACGGGATGGACTTTTTACACTCCTTATAGCATCCGCACGAGCACTTCAGTGATTCCCGTTGTTCTGGGGGCTTTTATAATGGGATTTTCCTCCATTTTAACCGGACTGAATTTCATCGTAACGATTCATAAACTGAGGGCTCCCGGAATGACATTCTTCCGTATGCCTCTTTTTGTCTGGTCTCTTTACTCCACGGCTATTATTCAGATTTTAGCCACTCCGGTCCTGGCCATTACCTTGCTCCTGCTGATTGCGGAACGGGTTTTGGGTGTAGGTATTTTTGATCCCAATTTAGGAGGGGATCCTATTTTATTTCAGCATTTCTTTTGGTTTTACTCTCACCCGGCCGTGTACATTATGATTTTACCGGCTATGGGAATTATCAGTGAACTGATCGTCGCCTTTTCCCGCCAGAATATATTCGGCTATAAATCTATTGTCATGGCCAGCATAGGGATTGCCGCCGTGAGCTTTTTTGTTTGGGGTCATCATCTGTTTGTAAGTGGACAGTCGGAATGGGCCGGTATTATTTTTTCCGGATTAACAATGCTTGTGGGAGTTCCCACAGCCGTTAAAGTCTTTAACTGGACGGCGACTTTATATAAAGGCTCTCTAAAGTTTGACACTCCTCTTTTATACGCTATGGGATTTCTCTTTCTCTTCCTCATTGGAGGAGTTACGGGAATTATACTGGCCACTATTGCGGCGGATGTGCATCTGCATGACACTTACTTTGTCGTAGCTCACTTCCATTATGTTATGGTGGGAGGCACATTGATGGCCATCATGGGAGGTTTTTATTACTGGCTCCCGAAAATGTTTGGGCGAATGTACAATGAGCTTTGGGGACGGGTGAGTTTCGCCTTGATTTTCATTGGCTTTAATGTCACCTTTTTTCCTCAGTTTATTTTAGGGGCTGAGGGAATGCCCCGCCGCTATGCTGACTATCCTCTTCCCTATGAACCTTTAAATCAACTTTCCACCTTAGGCTCCTGGTTTATTGGAGGAGGTTTTGTTGTGGCTTTAATAGCGATTGTATGGGCCATCTTTAAGGGTCCTAAAGCTCCGGCAAACCCCTGGGGAGCCAAAACTTTGGAATGGGAGACAACCTCCCCTCCTCCCCATGAAAACTTTTCAGAAACCCCTCAAGTCACCACAGGCCCTTATCACTATGGAAACTAAACCTTCTCCACAGACAAAGCCTTTGGCCCATCATTTTGACTCCTATGAACAGCAGGAATCCGCCGGCACTTTAGGGATGTGGCTTTTCCTCTGCACGGAAATTCTGATGTTTGGAGGATTGTTTGTGGGATATGTTCTCTATCACAGCCTTTATCCTGAAATATTTAAAGCCGGCGCCACTTTTCTTGAATGGAAGAAAGGGGGCATTAACACTGTGGTCCTTTTGATCAGTTCCTTCACCATGGCTCTTAGCATTTATTATGCCCAAAAAAATAAAATGAAAGCCTGCCGGATGTCCCTCATACTGACTTTGTTCTGTGGTCTCCTGTTTATGCTGATTAAATATATGGAATACAGCCATAAAATGCATGTAGGTATTTTCCCCGGAAAGTTTTTTGCCTACACCGGAGAGGGAAATGTGGAAGGGTTGGCTCTCTATTTCTCTTTTTACTACTTAATGACCGGTCTTCACGCAAGTCATGTTCTGGCCGGTATGGGATTGATAGGGTGGGCGCTCTTCAGAGCCTTTCAAAACAAAATTGGCCCAAATAACTATAAACCTCTGGAATATGTGGGGCTTTTCTGGCACTTGGTGGACCTGATTTGGATTTATCTGTTCCCTTTACTGTATTTGGTGGAATAATTCACAGGAGTAAAATATGTCAGAACATCACACCGTTCCCTTTAAGACTTATTTAAGCGTTTTAATCATTCTGCTTTTTTTGACGGTGATCACTGTTGCCGTAGCTCAAATAGATTTTGGAGCCTGGAACACTTTTATTGCCATGTTCATTGCCTCTGTTAAAGGAGCATTGGTTTTACTCTATTTTATGCACTTAAAGTATGAGGACAGGCTCTACTGGGTGATTTTCGGTTCCGGAGTTTTTTTCGTTGTTCTGCTTTTCTTTCTCACGAAAATTGACATTATCACCCGAGTCCTGGAAGTGAATACTCTTTAAACTTTTTTCTGTTTCCAAACAAAATTCAAATCAAAAGGATCTAAAGGAAACATTGACCTAACAAGCGACCAAAAGTATTATTCCATACAATTTATGAGATATGGATTGCATTTACTGAGTTCCGTTCTGCGAGCCTATGGCAAGCTGACAAAATCCGGTATTGTGTTTTTCGTGCTTCTAACGGCTTCTCTGGGGTATTTTCTCTCCTTACAAAGTTTGTCAGATTATTCCAGGTCGGTTTTTTTCTTCTTTCTGGCTGGATTGTATCTTGTAGCCAGTGGCAGTTTTATTTTAAATCAGGCTCAGGAATGGAAAATAGATTCCAAAATGAAAAGAACCAGGGGTCGGCCTATCCCCAAAGGGCAAATCTCCCCTTTTCAATCCTATGTGTTGGCCTTTGGCTTTATTTCCACAGGTCTCTTATTCTTATTTATCTTACAACCTGTAACGGCTGGTTTGGCTTTTTTAACGGTGGCTCTTTACAATGTGCTTTATACCCTTTTTTGGAAAAAACAAATGTCCCACGGAGCGGTTTTGGGAGCTTTGCCCGGGGCCTTGCCGCCTGTAATAGGCGCTTCCCTTGCGGATCCTTACCTGTTAACCCCTGAATGTATTTATTTGTTTTTCATTATGTTTCTTTGGCAAATGCCCCATTTCTGGATTCTGGCTATTCGCCATAAAGAAGACTACAAAAAAGGGGGAATTCCTGTTTTACCTCTTTCATACGGGTTTGATAAAACCGTTTATGAAATGGGCCTCTATGTGATTGCCTATTGCGGGCTGGTTCTCATCTCACCTTTGTTTTTGAGAGCCGGAGTCATGCATCTTATCCTGACCTGTCCTTTAGCTGTAAAGATTTTTTATGAATTTTACAAATATACGAAAAATAACACTCAATGGCTGAGATTTTTTCTTTGGATTAATGTGAGCCTTATCGCCTGCCTTTTCGCACCGGTTATGGACAAGTGGCTTTTTCTTTGGTCTATATAACTGACCGGAAAACATCTATCAAATTTTATCAGATACCGGTTGTTATACCGATCGTGTTTGAAAATTTCCGGTTTTTATTTAAGAGACATAGGCCCTTTATAACAGACTATAGGGGTCAAAAATGAGTTCGGCTTTGACACAGATGCGGCTGAAAGTCGCACTAAAGCAAAACGCATATTTGAATTTTTGACCCCTATAGTCTGTTATAAAGGGGTAATCCTTTTTTCTTATGAAGAACCGGAAAATTTCAAACCGGAGGAGTATATGTTTGAGTTTTATGGTTTTTAACGGAACCAGATTTTTTTCATTTAAAAATCTGAAATTTTAAGCGGGAGGAATAGATTTATTCCTGTTCTGATTTTTTATGGCCTCTTCAAAATGAGCTAATCTTTTATGAACTGACAAAAGATCAATAATTGTTGTCCAGGAGTTAACCAGATATTGAAATGAATTACTCACCTGGAATAAAGCCATGCGAATCTGGGTAAAAATTCCAAAGGTAATTCCTCCAGCCGCAATCGTCGGAGCCATGATAAACAGGACAAAAATGTAATCCGCGTAAATATAGGAAATCCTCGCTACATTGGAGTAAGCGTAATGAAAATAAAGCCTGAAGTAATTAGCCCGAACATCATTATAGAGCAACTGTAAAATTTTGAGGCCAGCCCTCTTTTTATCATCTTCTCCATACACAAGTTCCTTCCGGTAAGCCGCTTCAACTTTCTGATTTTCAAACTCCAATCCCGGGAGTTTAATTCCCACTATGATTAATAAGAGTGTCCCAAAAAGAGACCAACCTATTGAAGCAAATAAGAGTGGCGCCGGTATAGCGCCGACAATAGGAAGCTCCTTAACATGAACAGAAAGCTCTATCATAACAGGTAAAAAGGCAAATAATGTCATGATTGAATCCATCATTGAAGTGCCAAGACCTTGCATGATACTGGAAAATTTCATAGCATCTTCCTGCACTCTTTGGGAAGCTCCCTCAATGGTTCGTATCTGACTCCATTGAAAAATATAATAATCGTTCATTGCTGTCCGCCACCGGAAGATATAATGACTGGTAAAAAACCTGTTAAAAACAAAGACAATGGCTCCTATGGCAAACACTCCAAAAATAGAGAATAGAAGTGTATAGATTTCCATGACCTCAACAGTTCTTTTCCCGGATAAAGCGTCCTGGATCATATCAAAGAAGGGACGCAGCCAATTATTATAGGCCACCATGAATTGTACAGAAAACCAGGTTAAAAATATGATGAGAGAAGAGCCTAAAATAGACCATACCAGCCATTTATTACGGCGACTTATCACTTTCCAGAAAAAATAAAAAAGAACCGTGGCTGTGAAATAGAATAAATAAAACCAAAGAAATTTCTGGGAAAAAAAGAAAGACAGCCCGAATATAACCTGTTCCTCTTTTAACGGTATTTGGAAACCAAGAAAGCGCCCCAGATCATCCCCAAGTTTGTACCATACTCCCACTAAAATAGAACACCAAACCAAAAAGGAAGTGAAAAAAATTCTGGGATATGGAAAAAATGAGATGAACATGGCAGCCTTGTTACTCTAAAACCATAAGACAAGTGTTAAAGTGGATTTTTTCATTAAAACTCACAGATGATCCGCTTTATCCTCTATGCTTCGTCTTTTAAAAGCACAGAACTGTGAATACATAAAAACCCGGTATTTTTCAATAAAAACCTGTCATTT
>JAPOOY010000086.1 GCA_026713205.1 Bdellovibrionales bacterium | reverse complement strand
TGAGATTGTAATAAGGATAAGTGAAGATTGGAGGACTCTCCCTCTATCTTTATTTTTTTCTTTTTTATTTTCTTTTCCGTCACTTTTTTGAAAGATATTATCAGGGAAATGGAAGTCCCCTCTTTGAAGAGTTGAATTTTCAGGCTTTTGGAAAAAGCCAGCCACTTAATCCATGCCGGAGAAAGGCGGATTTGATCCAGCTCAAGGGGAGTGGCCAGGCTCTTATGGCTGATGGATATCTGATGTAGAGATACAGCAGGGGGCAGAATATGAATGGCTGTTTTTCGGAAATGAACATTTAGAGGCAGGGGGTCTAAAACTTTATGCGCTGCTTTATCCGCTATCTCTGTCCAGGGAAGACGAATAATAAGGAGTATAAGAATAAAAAGCAGGAGAGTAAAAAACCATTTTTTTCCGGTTTTCAGAAAAACACGCACATTTTGTAACACTGGTAAATATCCTTCTTTTCTGTTGAGCAGAAGTTTATGGGAAAGAGGTCTTTTCTGTCAAAGCTCTCCTGAAAGTTATAAGTCCTCATAATCAATAATGACTTTTCGGGATAGGGGATAGGACTGACAGGTGAGTATTTCCAGATTTTGAATATTTTCCTCATCCAAAATTCCTTCTTCCAGTTGAAAGGTCTTTCCCTCTTTTAGTTTAGCCATGCAGGTCATGCAGGTTCCTGAAGTGCAGGAAAAGGGGGCATCGTATCCTTTATCCAGTAACTGTTCCAGGAGGGATTTTTCCCGATTTAAGGGGATTGTCACTTCCTCTCCGTCAATGAGGGCTTTTAATTCTTCCGGTTCCCCCTCTTCAAAAACGGATGCGGTAAAGAAAACAGAGTTTTCATCCGGCTTAGGCCCTCTAATCGGAACCACTTTAAAGTCCTCTGTGCTGATTTGATCCTTTTGGACCTGGTTTTCAGTGAGAAATTCAGACACCATGTTCATATAATCCTTTGGTCCACAGAGGTAAAATAGAGAATCCTTTAAAGTTTCTCTGGTGAGAAGCTGAGTTAATTTCGGTTTGTCCAGCCGTCCTTCTGTTTTTGAAAAAACAGGATGGATGAAAAACCGGTCTTTATGTTTGTCCTGCCATTCTTTCAGTTCTTTCTTGTAGATAATGGATTCCGGAGTTCGGTTTGAATAAATCAAAGTGATCTTATCCAAATCCGAGCTGTCCAAAACCGTTTTTATGATGGAAAACAAGGGGGTGATGCCTATACCGGCGGCAAATAAAATATAATGCCCTGGCTTTAAACTTTTAGGCGGTTTATAAAATTCCCCCAAAGGTATTTGTGATAAAACCGTATCCCCTTCCTTGATGTGATCAATCATATAATTGGACACCACACCGCCGGACACCCTTTTCACTGTTGTTCTCAAGGGTTCGTTGAGAAACGGGGATGAAGCTACAGAGTAACTCCTGACCAACTTTTGTCCTTCAATTTCAAATTGAAAAGTCAGGAACTGAGCCGGGCGGTATTGAAAAAGCCCTTCATGCTCCTTGGGAACGGAAAAATAAAAAGAGAAACTGTCTTCCGCTTCCCGCACTTTCCTGCTGACCTTAAGAGGGTAATAATCCACAGACATGGACTTATATAAAGGTAAAAAAGGGAAAATGACAACTGAAAAATGTTGTGTCCTCTGGAGATGAGTTTCTTCTTTAAGAGAAAATGAGAGGCTTTTTACAGCTTTCTCTTAGGTGTTTTTTTGTGTAAATTTAAATACATTTGTGTCTTTAAGGGAAATTGTAAAATTCAATTCTGATGGCATAATGAATTGTAAACTCACGCCGCAAGAGTTCATTTAGAGGAACTGCTCTTGATTTCTGACCACTTCATTTTATAGGCCGCAGGTAATTTACTTGGTAATTGTTGGAGTTCCTTGTCTGACTTTCTTTGTTTCTTATATTGAGATTCTGTTTTAATACCCTTTCTTCGTAAAATTTCCGCCACTTTTTCTATGGGAGGTTTAGTCAGTCCCGCAAGCCTTTGAATATCTTTCCACTTTATATTATAGGCTTGAGGTAAACTGCGTGGTAAGAGTTGGAGTTCAGGGTCAGACTTTCTTTTTTCCAGGTACTTTGATTCTAATTTAAGACCCTTTCTTTGCAATATCTTTATAACTTCTTCCAGGGAATGATCTTCAGTTCGCACTACCGCTTTAAGTCCCACGAGCTTTTGAATGTCTGACCACTTCATGTTATAGGCTTGAGGTAAACTGCGTGGTAATCGTTGAAGTTCGGGGTCAGATTTTCTGAGTTCCTTATACTGAGGCTCTGATATGATACTCTTTCTTCGTAAAATTTTTGCCACTTTTTCTATGGGAGGTTGACTTTTCTTTGTAACCCGCGTTGGCACATCAAATCCCATGAGTCTTTGGATATCTTCCCACTTCATGTTATAGGCTTCAGTTAATCTGCGTGGTAGTTTTTGAAGTTCAGGGTCAGATTTTCTTTTTTCCAAGTATTTGGTTTGAGTTTTGATACCCTTTCTTTTTAAAATTTTTACCACTTCTTCTATCGGCGGCTGATCCTTGTTGCTGACCCGTTTTAGCGCATCAAGTCCCATGAGTCTTTGAATTTCTGCCCACTCCACATTATAGTCACGAGGTAAATTAAAAGGTAAGAGTTGGAGTTCAGGGTCAGATTTTCTTTTTTCCCAGTATTCAGTTTGAGTTTTGATACCTTTTTTTTGTAAGATTTCCGCCACTTTTTCTATGGGAGGTTTAATCAGTCCCATGAGCCTTTGAATATCTTTCCACTTCATATTATAGGCATGAGGTAAATTAAAAGGTAAGAGTTGGAGTTCAGGGTCAGATTTTCTTTTTTCCCAGTATTCAGTTTGAGTTTTGATACCTTTTTTTTGTAAGATTTCCG
>JAPOOY010000088.1 GCA_026713205.1 Bdellovibrionales bacterium | reverse complement strand
TCTTCTTTTTTATCTTATGTATAACTTGATGTCTTAAGGTCTCTATGTCTTTTGAATCATCGCAGATTATCGATTCCCTGAATTGATGAAAAAAGGATTTTAAGGAAGAGTCACTCAAATCATCTTCCAGGCGATTCAGGTAAGAGATGGTTTTTCGTTTAAAATCTCCCATTTCCGTTTCATATAAAGTCTGTATGGTTTCTATGAAATGAGATATTTTTTTTGTTTGCTGGGCGATGATTTCAGACATTGTTTTCTCCTTAAAATATACTGATTGTATTTGAAAATTCAGGTTATCTTAAAAATAACATATAACTGTACTTTGAATTTATCTCAATCCGGTTTGAGTTTTACGGTTTTTCGTTTACATGAAGTTAGCCCGCCATTAAGAGAAGAGAGGGTTCAAAAGTGAGTTCGGCTTTGACACAAGAGCGGCTATTAGCCGCTTTGTGGCAAAACGCATGTTTGAACTTTTGAACCCTCTCTTCTCTTAATGGCGGGTGTAAGTATTCTTTCATCTGAAAAAACTCAAATTTCAAACCGGACCAGTATAACAATAACATACGCCTTTGTTTCAATTTAATCCATGAAATTTCAAACACAATCGGTAGATATTATTGATACAAGGTTCATTGTTCTTAAGTTTTTCTTATTTCTTCTATTGCATTTGCTGATAGGGAAGATTTTTTAAAATCCACATTGTTCAGATAAAAGCGCATTTCCCGAATACTCTCTCTCGTATCCTCTAAAGCTCGGTGTTTATTGGCTTTTTCAAATATAAAGCCCTGCCTTTCAAAAATTAACTTCCAGGCAGTGACATCCAACATCCGATAGAAGAGTTTTTTATCCAGACGGGGCATATATTTTCGGATAAAACTTCTATCCTGGGAAATACAGTTTCCAGCCAGGATAACGATATGATCTTTTTCACCAAAATGCTTTGTAACAAGAGATAAGAGATCCTCTTCCACCAAAAATAAGTCCTTTCCTTTTGGAATGAGATCGTAAAGCCCGGATTGCCGATGGCATTTCTGGTTCCACTTATCCATTTTTTCAAGATGGTTTTTACTTTGTTTAACCACTTTATGATAACAATCCAGCTCTTCCAATTGTTCATTAGTGATGATGGCTGCGGCTTCAATGATAACATCTGTTTCAGGGATGAGACCGGTCATCTCCAAGTCCAGCCAAAGGATTTTATCCAGGGTCGGTTTTTTATTGTCCATGACTTCACCTTTTGAGGGTTAGTTTAATTCCACTATCAAACAGCCTTCGTTTATTTTGCCATAAATTGTTTCATATTTCCAAGGATAGTTTCCTAATTTTAAATATTCCACAGCTTTTTTCTTTACAGCGCCTGTTCCCTTTCCCACAATGATTTTCACTTTAGGGGAGTGAGAGTATTTTGTTATATGTTGATCCATCAGGTTAAAAATTTCATCCGTAGTGTATCCGTGAAGATCCAATACAGGATATTTTTTGTGACGATTGCGAGGCATCTTTTAAAACCTAAACTTCAACAGGAAGAAGTATTTTGTGAGACACATTACCGATCCGGTTTAAATTTTGAGGTTTTCCACTGACATAAAATTAGCCCTCCATTAAGAGAAGAGAGGAGGTAAAAGTGAGTTCGGCTTTGACACAGTAGCGACCAGTGGTCGCTCTGTGGCAAAACGCATGTCTGAATTTTTGCCTCCTCTCTTCTCTTAATGGAGGGTGCAATCCTTCTTTCACTTGTCAGGAAGTCTTCCACTTCCTGACCCTCAAAATTCAAACCAGAAAAACATAGCTTAATCTAAATCACAGAGAATACTATAATTTCCATAAAGTCCCTAGATTTTTTTTGGTAAATTCCGGTTGCGAAAAAGCGGCCTGATGAATGTCTTTATTGTAATAACGAAAAGAAAAAGCGGAGTTTTTAACCCTTCCAGCCTTAAAATCCTTAATAGGATGATATTTTTTAGAGGCAAAAAGAAAAGACCAAACTCCACCGGGATAAGTTAAATTGCCGTAATTATAAAATCCGGCCAAAGGAAATATCTTTCCAGCGGTTTTCAACAGGGTTTTCTGTAGTTTTTGCTCATATAAGGGAGATTCTCCTTGTGCTGTCATCAAGCCATCCGGTTTGAGAGCTTCAAATACGTTTTTGTAAAAAGGGGTTTCAAACAGAACTTTACCGGGACCTATGGGATCCGCCGAGTCCACAATAATCACATCATAATGATTTTTTTTGTTTTTAATGAAAGCGGCGCCATCTTCAAAATAAATCTTCAAACGGGGGTCGTTAAAAGCTGATCCAATGCTTTTCAAATGTTTTTTACAGGCGTTTACAACCATAGAGTCAATTTCCACCAAATCACAGTTCTTTATTTTCTTGTGCTTTAAAATCTCTCGGGCCGTTCCGCCATCACCTCCTCCTATAATGAGCGCTTTTTTTGGATGAGGATGAGTAAAAAGAGGGACATGGGCGATCATCTCATGGTAGATGAACTCATCCCTTTCACAGGTCATCACTATATCTTCATTAATCAGCATTTTCCCGTGGGACTTGGTTTCAATGATTTTAACCGTTTGAAAAGGACTTTTTCCTTCAAACAGGGTTTTTTTATATTTGAAACTCAAGGCTGAAGAGTCCTGATGTATTTCCGTAAACCATTGTTTTTTGTTTAACATAACAGCACCTGAATCAGTCGTTTACAGGAAGAGGCGGAGAAGGGTTGGTTTTTGTTGTTTGAAAGTTCATATAAGACACTTCATATCCGCAGTTTAAAACACAATGGTGCCAGGATGCTTTAAAAAAGTCCGGATTATCATATAACTCTCTATTTTGTTCCATTGTGTAAAAAAAGATCAAATCAAAACTTTGGGGCTGAAAGATTCGCAATAATTTATCTGTAATTTCCCGGAAAGAGCGATTTTGAAAACCGGCTTCAAAGCTGATATAAAAAACCGGCAACTGAGGAGTGATGTGGATCGTATAGTATTCCTCTTCTCTTAATGCATTTAAGGAGTAGCCGGAAGGGGTGAAATAATGATCCTGAATATCAAAGCCCGGAAAGATCTGTTGCAGTCGTGATTTCATGGAGGTCATTGAATTTTTTGAAGTGTCTTGTATTGTTTGAGAATCATACATGAGAATTTCCAGAGTTTGGTCCTTGGGGTTCGGACGGGATTCTGTTTCCATATAGAAAAGAGAGCAGTGATGTTGATGAATGGGGCCAAATCTCCAGGCTTTTCCTTTTATTTTTTTCTTTATAATTTGAAGGTCTTTTGAAAAACAGCTTTTCTGATGTTCCGGAAAAAACTCATTTTTCCGTTGAAAAAAAAGGAAATTCAGTTGATCTTTGGAAACAGTTTTTAACACTTTTAAGAGAGCCTTGGGCAAAACCGTTTTCCCGCAGGTAATCATGATCATTCTGTGGTCCCAGATTAAAAGGCTGGATTCTGATAAAAGATAAGCTGTTACAGAGGTGTAAGTTTTAGAGGAAATGATATTAGCTCCACAGGCCGTGATCACTTTCTGCCAAAATTTTTCCGGCAATGTTCTAAGGGAGGGGGATTCCTCAGAAAGTATAAGCTCCAATTTTTTTTCAGAGCTTTCAAATATACGAACTTCATTCGGTTTTTTCATATCTTTTATTCCGATTTCAGTATTTTGAAAAAACATTCTGCCTTATTTTTTCTCATGAAGGAAGTATTATTCCATTTGAAAACCTTAAAATTTCAAACCGAATCGGCATAAATTTAAATATACCGATCGTGCTTGAAATTTTCCGGTTTTTATTTAAGAGACATAGGCACTTTATAACAGACTCTAGGGGTCAAAAATGAGTTCGGATTTGACACAGATGCGACTGAAAGTCGCTCTGTGGCAAAACGCATGTTTGAATTTTTGACCCCTAGAGTCTGTTATAAAGGGTGTAAGCATTTTTTCTTATGAAGAACCGGAAATTTTCAAACCGGAGGAGTATAAACTGGCAACTTCTGTTGTTAAAATAACCTGAGTTTTAAACACGATTGGTGTAAAAATCTCAAAATTCAAACGAGACCGGCATTTTCCCGATTTTCAGTTATTTTGATGGCTTTCTTTTGCTTCATATACCATGGAGAGGATGGAAGGAGAGTCAAGTCGGGTCCCTTTGGAAAAAGGAATTTCCTTTACGGGAACCTGAAGATTGTAATTGTTGGACATCACATATCCATAGGCGCCTGTATCCGCCAAAACCAGCCAGTCTCCGGCTTTTAAAGTGGGAAGAGTGATATTTTTTCCAAAAATGTCTCCCGTTTCGCATATTGTTCCCACCACATCATAGGTCTCTTTTTTAGAATTTATTTGGAGAGGAAAAATCTGGTGGATAGCCTGGTAAAGAGCCGGTCGCAGGAAATGATGCATTCCGCTGTTTACGATGGCAAAGTTTTTATGAGGGGTTTTCTTGACATATTCCACGCGGGTACAGAGCATACCAAATCGGGCCGTCAGGAAGCGGCCGGGCTCCACAAGGACATGGCTTGAAAAATCTGTAAACAATTCCTTAAGCATTTCTCCATATTTTTTAAGTAACAGAGTGTCTTTATCCGGACCGAAAGTGTGATAATCCACTCCCAATCCTCCTCCTAAATCCAGGGTTTTTAAGGCAAAGCCTTCCTGAAGAAGGTTTTTATAGAGAGATTTCAGGTTTTGAGCCGCTTTTAAAACAGACTTTAAATCAAAAATTTGTGAGCCAATGTGCTGGCTTAATCCCTGTAAATAAAGAGTGTTCCTGTTTTGTTTTATAAAATCCAAAATTTGAGGAATTTGAGTTTCATCTATTCCAAATTTATGATCCACCCGTCCTGTTCTTATATAAGGGTGGGATTCAATATCCACATTGGGATTCACCCGAAGGGCGATGGAGGCTGTTAGATTTAAACTTTTAGCAATAAGATGAATGGCTTTTAATTCCTCCAGACTTTCCACATTGATTTGGAGTAATCCCCATTGCAGGGCCATTGTAATTTCCTCTTTACTTTTTCCCACTCCGGAAAAAATCACTTTATCAGGTGAAAAACCCATTTTTTTTGCCAGAGCGATCTCTCCACCGGAAACCACATCCAATCCGGCCCCTTCTTCCTGAAAAGCTTTTAATACCTGAAAATTGTTATTTGCTTTCATGGCATAAAATATTCCCGCTTGAGGAGGGATGCTATTTTTAAATAGTTTATACCAGTCCCTCATGCCATCCAGATCGTAAAGATAAAAAGGGTTTGTCTCCTGTTGAGCAATATCTTTCAGTTTAATGCTACGATTCCCTTGTTTTAAACAAAGGTGATTATCTTGAAATTCAAACATTTATATTCCTCCGGTTTAAAAATTTCCGGTTCTTTATAAGAAAAAATATTTACACCCTTTATAACAAACTATAGGGGTTAAAAATTCAAACATACGTTTTGCTTTAGTGCGACTTTCAGCCGCGCCTGTGTCAAATTCGTGCTCATTTTTGACCCCTATAGTCTGTTATAAAGGGCCTATGTCTCTTAAATAAAAGCCGGAAAAATTCAAACACGATTGGTATATGTATCCCTTTATTGTTTTGGAGATTCATTTTGCGTTAATTCAAATTCTTTATGCAGTTGATTGGCTGTTTTTTTTAAGTGTTTTTTATCAATAATTGCACTGATTTTTATTTCTGAAGTGGTGATCAAATGTAAGGGGACACTTAATTTATGGAATACGGAGAAAAACCGCCCTGCAACACCGGAATGATGAGCCATACCCACTCCGATAATTGAAATTTTAGCCACATTTTTGACCACAAGGATTTGCTTTTCATTTACAAATTTTTTTAATGCTTTTAATGCTGGTTGCACATCTTCATGGTTTATGGAAAAGGCTAAAGAGGGGCCCTGAACAGTTTCAGTTTTAGAGATAATATCCACAGAGATGGATTCCTCACCTAACTGGCTGAACAAATGAGCTAAAAAACCTTCTTCTTCCGGAATATTGGATATTCTAATCACGATCGTATTCGGATCGTGGGCTATGGCTGAAACAACAGATTTTTCCATTTTATCCTCCAAATTCATAATCCAGGTTCCTTCCCCTTTTTTCAAGGAGTGGCGAACATGAATTTTTATTTGATGTTTTGCGCCCAATTCCACACTGCGTGGTTGTAGAACCTGGGAGCCAAGGGCCGCCATTTCCATCATTTCAGAAAATTCCAATTGGCTTATCTTTCTGGCGGAAGGAATAAGCCTGGGATCTCCTGTAAGCACCCCATCCACATCTGTATAAATTTCACACATATCCTGATTTAAACCAACGGACAAGGCAACAGCCGTTAGATCACTCCCCCCTCTTCCAAGGGCGGTGATACGATTTTCAGAGGTCACTCCCTGAAATCAGGCGACCAAAGGAATTCGGCCCTCCTTAATAACTTCCCACAGTCGGGAGGTATCAATGGTTTGTATGCGTGCTTTGGAAAATAGGGGATCTGTTTGGATGCCTGCTTGATGTCCTAAAAGGGGTGTGGTTTTTAATCCTCTTTTTTCAAGAGCCAGGCTTAACAGGGCAATACTGACCTGCTCCCCGGAAGAAAGGAGCATGTCATAGGCGGGTCCGCG
>JAPOOY010000112.1 GCA_026713205.1 Bdellovibrionales bacterium | reverse complement strand
TCGATCTAATTAAAATAAAGAAGCCTGTTTTTTAAATTATCTTCACTACTGTTAAATATATTCTCATTCAAACTTCCCTTAATCCAACGAAGAAGTTTATCCTTTCTATCATGTTTTAAGGTGTTATAAAAATTATCCAGAGTCTTATCAACCCCACTTTTTGAGAATCTGGTAATATTGTTTTCAAGTTTGGTTTTGTCATCAGAAGGTAAAAACTCTTCATTTTCCTTTAAAAAAAGTTTTTCCAGAAAGTGACTTGCAATCTCTATGGAATCTTTATCAACAGTTAAATGTCTTAAAGGGTTAAGGCCGGAAGTGTTTTTAATGTCTATGTTGTAGGTTTTACCTTTGAGTGCCCGGACTGTTCTTTTATGAGAGCCTTTTACATCCACCAGAAAGATTGTGGCTTTTTTATCATGGAAAAGAGAGCGAGTTAAAAGATTGGCAAAGACGCTTTTTCCCTTACCGGACTTTCCAACGATAACTCCCGTATGATTGGAGTATTTTTCAGAGAAGGGATTAAGAGCATCAAGGCTTAAATCTCTTCTGTGATAAAGAAGATTCCCTTTAGCTCTTTCTTTCCTATCTTTTTTTTCTTCTGAAATGGAAGCTCCAAAGCGGAGGAAGGGTATAAAACACTTAAGCGCTGAGGATTTTTCAATGAGTCTGTAATGAAGTCTGCTCCCCGGACTTAAAGCCAGGAGCGAAGGATAGGCCCCAAAACTTTCGATGCTCCACTCTCCAAGCCCTGAAAGGTTTTTAAGGCTTAAGATAATATCTTTCCTTAAACTATCCTCAAACAGCCTTCTGAGGGTTATATGAGCTTCAAAGTGAAATAGCTCCTCTCCAGCCAGGGCCACATCACTTAAGGCTTTCTGGGTGTTTTGGTACTTCTCAAAGCTCACCTGGCCACGCCCTTCCGCTTCCTCTCTGGATTTTGACTGTAAAATCCTTTCCGCCTGGGCTGGAGATATCTTTTCCAGCGAGATATGAAAACCAAGAGGCTTTGGAAGACCCTCAAGAGCAAAAGGTAGAGTTCTTAGAGTTAAAGGGAAATTCCCACTGTTTTTGAGCTTTAAAATGCCTAAAAGAGCAAAGGAGGACTTAAGCCCAAGACTTGTCATCTCAAGGGGTTTATGAAGCGTATATAATTCATTAAAGAGAGAGGAGCTTAAAGGCTCACATTTTAGCCTTTCAAGAAAAAAATTATCTTTGCTTTCTTTGATGTCTGAAAGCTGTTTGGTAAATAGCTCCTCCTTCTCTAATAAATCCATCTTTAAAACTTTCCTGGGAGAGATTTTATTTCTGTGTTCAAAATGAATAAGACCTCTTGTTTTTAAAAATCCTTTTTCACTGATAGCTTTTATTCTTGAAGAGGAAAGTTCACACTTTTTTGAAAATTCCTGAAAAAGACTGATTTTGACTCTCACATTTGGAGAAATGATTTTAAGGAAACCGTCAAGATACATTTCAAGATTATCTTCAATTTCAAGATCCAAAGTTTTAAAAGAAAAACTTTGCCCTAAAAATCCTTCACTTGAAAACCAAAAATCTTTTTCCTGTTTAAAATCTTTCATAAAGTCCTCTTCCTAAAAAAGTTTTCCATTTATGATTCTGTGAAAAAGAAAAAATAAATAGTCCTTGATAACTCCCCGACGATATTTGAGCCTTATCGGGACAAGAAAAAGTGCCAGGATGAAAGTCAAAATGATAGGCAAAATTTCAAGCCCCACAAGAGAGAAAAAAAGCTGACAAACAGTGTAGAAAACCATAAGCCCAAGAAGATCATCCAGAGTCAGGCCAAAAAAGTTTGACTTGATGTTAAGAATTTTTGACGGATTAAAAGTTTTCAATTTTTCCTCTCCTTTTTTTCAATTAAAAGTGTCATAAAAGAGTGTGAAAATCGTTGAAGCTGCGGCAAAGACCACAGTCCCTATAAGAGCGGCGGACAGCTTTTCCATTCCAAGTCTTTTTGACCAGTAAAAGCAAACTCCTGCAATCATTAAAGCAAGCACCCCGACAACAGCAATAAACTGCCTTATCTGACTGCTGGCATTTTCCACACTTGCGAGAAAATCCCTTGCAAAAGAAGAGCAAGGAAAACATAAGACAAAAAGAGATGTTTTAAGCCAATACTCTTTGAGCTTATCCTCTTTTATCCTCTCTCTTATTTTTAAAACTATCTTTCTCATCTGGACCTCCTTATGGTTAAAAAACAGTTTCTTCTTCTTTACTTTTTGATTTACTGGATTTTAAAAAAGAGCTAAGTTCTTTTTTAAAGAGAATTACTCCTGCTAACATCAAAAGACCTGAAGAGAAAAAAGGATTGATAGATACAATCCTTGTCACTTTCAAAACAAAAGATAAAATCAAAGAAACACTTTGAAGGATAACCACACAACCAAGCAGTTTTATTAAAATCTCTTTTTTCTCATCCTTCCTTGAAAAGCTAAGACTGTAATTTGTAACCCATAAAATTTTCTTTATTGTGTATTTCATCATTTTCCTTATATCCGGTTTTTCTGTTTTAATCTGATCTGTCCGTTTATATTTTTTTCCCATAAAACTTCTTTCCTTAGTCCTTTTTAATTTTTGGAGCTTTAAGCTCAAACATTTTGTTTTTCTTAACCAGTCTGTTTTTTCCGATAGCTGTCCAGTTTTCTACAGGCTGGCTTTTTTCCAGTTCAAAAAGATGCCACTCCCCGTAATGGACAAAGGGCTTTATTTCTTTTGGAATATCTTTTTTCATAAGGTAATGTTTTCCTCCTGTAAGGTATTTAATTTTTGATCCGTTATACATAAGCCCTAGTTCTTCCTCCAAAGAAGCAAGTTTTTTTTGAAGCTCAAGGGCTTTTTTCTCTTCATTGAAAATAAGTACACTTATAAGAGAAGCGATAAGTCCGGCTGATGCTCCAAAAAGCAGAGCATTTTTCCATTTTGCCTCAGAGCGATTAAATCCATAGATAGCCCCACCACTTGAAGCAAGGACTGTCACTCCGTAGATTTTTTGTCTGTTTGAAAATTTAAGTGTTGAACAGGAAGTAATAAAAAGAGAAAAAATTAAAAGCCTTAGTAACATATTATATTCTCCTTTTTTGAAGCTTCCTTTTCCAAAGAAGTAGTGTTGTCCTTCAAGAGCTTTTCAAGACAAACTGTTCCTTTTTGTCCATTCCTTCCGCTTTTTCCCCAAGAGCCTCTCGCTCCTCTTTTTCCGTCTTTACGACGGGGAAGATCATCATCACAAAGATCTTTCCTATCTTTTCCGTTTTCTCCTCCTCTTCCACCTCTTCCTCCAAGACTGCCTTTACTCCCTTTGGAACCCTCTCCAGGAATGTTTTTAATATCTGTTAAATGAAAATCTGATAGTTCAAAGGCCTTGAGATAAAATGAACCGGAACTCCCGCCGTTTTTTCCATCAAAACCTGGAAGCCCTCGGCGGCCTTTTCCTCCTGGACTGCCTGCCGTTGGAAAAACAGAACATACATCCCAACAATCCTGATCTATGGGCATCCATATAATAGGAATGTAATAAGTCTGGCAGGCAGGTCTATAAACAGCATTGTATCCATCCTCTCCGTCATGGCCTTTAAGTGCTTTTTTCTCTCTTCCGGAAAGATGTCTAAATCCTGAAACAAAGCCAGCCTTTTCCCCATTAAGAATAAGTTGAAGTTCTCCTTTGGCGATTCCTGCTTCAATCTGGATATTTCCACCATCTCTTCCATGATGAGACTTCTTAGCTTTCTGTCCTTCCGGAAAATTTTGAATGACTGAATGATTGGAAATAAACTCCTCAGCTATAATAACGAGATTGTATTCAAAGGTTTTAATGGTAATCATATCCAAAACAACTTTTCTGTTTTGAATGACAGTATCTTTTTCTAAATTCATGTCCTCTGAGATAAAAACTGTTTCCTCTTCCAGTATTTCTTCAGGTGTTTTAATTTCAGGAGGCTCCTCTTCTAATTCAGGAGGAGAGATTTTCACTTCCTTTGATTTGTCTGGAAGTTTTTCCGGTTTTTCTTCAACTTTCTTTATATCTATTAAACTATCACCTTGAGTTTCCTCATCTGTGAAAGAAAGTTCATCACAAGCTAAAATCAAAATAGCAAAAAATAAAAAACTTAAAACCCTCAAAAATCACCTCCGTTTTTCAGGGACCTCAAAGCATTACAGAAAAAACAAGAAAAAAAAAGAGGTGAGGGTCAGATTGATTATCGCGATGAGATCATTTTTAAAATTTTGATTCCACGGTGGAATCAGTAGCTGAAAATAGAACTATTCACAGGGTTAATTTGGGTTTTTTGTAATTCTTCCTGCAATTTTTTCAAAGCTTCAGGATTTATTTCTCCACCTGTCCGCTCTGAGTAAGAAGAATAAAAAGAAGG
>JAPOOY010000089.1 GCA_026713205.1 Bdellovibrionales bacterium | reverse complement strand
GTGTCAAAGCCGAACTCATTTTTGACCCCTATAGTCTGTTATAAAGGGCCCATATCTCTTAAATAAAAACCGGAAAATTTCAAGCACGATCGGTATAAGTCCCCATTTTATTATAAATGCGGCTTTAAGTATATAATTCCCGAAAATTCAAACCCGATCTGGTTATTTTATTTCAGGCAGGGAAACATAGGGATTATTCGGTAAAAAAAATCTTAAAGGCCACCAGAAAGAATCAGAAGTTGGAGATAAACCAATTCGGCGTGTTTCCACAGGTTCTATGGCTTTGGAAACATCGGATTCTATAAAAATGTTCCGGCTTTCCAGACTGGCGCCGTTTAATTCTTTGGTGATATTTAAAGCCTGGCAGAGTTTTGCCGGGCCGGTGGTTAAGTTTGTCCGGTTTTGTTGGTTTCTGTTTTTACGCATATTTGAGAGTCCCTTAAGAGGCTCCAGAGCTCTGATAAGAACGGCTTCCGGTTTTTCCGTATTTTCTGTGACAATGTTAAAGCAATAATGCATTCCGTATATGAAATAGATATAGGCATGACCTCCCGTCAGGTACATTGTTTTTGTTCGTTCCGTTCGGCGGCCATTAAAACTATGACAACTGGGATCTTCCAATCCCAAATAGGCTTCTGTTTCCACAATTCGGCCTTTAAGCAGGTTGCCGCTGAAAGGGTCCTTTCGGACCAGAATACAGCCTAATACTTCACGAGCCACAGTGACGGTGTCTCTTTGAAAAAAACTTTTCTTTAGTTTACTCATAGGTTAGATTATAGGGGTCCAAGCAACCGGATCAGAATAAAACAGGGGGGTTATTATGTCCAGCCAAGTGCAATTGGAATCCACATGGAAATCCCGGCTTCTTCCGGAATTTGAAAAACCTTATATGAAAAATTTAAAAGATTTTCTACAGGAGGAATTTAAAAAAAATAAGAGAATTTATCCCCCCGGCTCACAGTATTTTAACGCTTTTAACACCACTCCCTTTGATAAGGTGCGAGTTGTGATTGTGGGGCAGGATCCGTATCATGGGTTTCGTCAGGCTCATGGTTTGAGTTTTTCCGTTCCTCCGGGGGTGGCTATTCCCCCCTCCCTTTTGAACATTTACAAAGAGTTGAAGGAGGACTTGAATATTCCCATAGCTTCTCATGGCTGTTTAACGGCTTGGGCCAAACAGGGTGTCTTACTTTTAAACAGTTCCTTAACAGTGGAGGCGGGTCAGGCCGGTTCCCATCGGGGAAAAGGCTGGGAAGAGTTTACCGATCAAGCCATTTCCGTTTTAAATCAGGAAAAAGCGCACCTAGTGTTTTTTCTTTGGGGCAGTCCCGCTCAAAAGAAAGGTTCTATCGTGGATTCTTTCAGGCATTGCGTTTTAAAGTCGCCTCATCCCTCTCCTCTTTCCGCTTCCAGAGGATTTTTTGGCTGTCAGCACTTTTCCAAAGCCAATGAATATCTGGTATCAAGAGGACTGGAGCCTATTGACTGGTCCGCTCATTTAAAGGAAGTTTCTTAGACTCCTCCGGTTTGAGTTTTGTGGTTTTCTGCGAGGTCAAGGTGGATTGAAGCGATCAAAGCTTTTCAATAAAGTCATTTATTCTATTTTTATTCATAACTAAATTCTCTCTATATTTTTTCTGACATTTTT
>JAPOOY010000168.1 GCA_026713205.1 Bdellovibrionales bacterium | reverse complement strand
CCCTCAAGAAATCCGGCAATAACTCCCTTTTTTCCTTTATCTTTTTGTGTCACATTATAAAAAGAATTTACAGAGTAACCGGAAGAAGAGGCTGCATTTTTTGCTTTTACAATAGCCAAATCAGCTTTGGCATCAAGGGCGGTGATCTGTGTCACCGGAATGACTCTTTTCTTATGATCTATAAGAAGAATATGATTCGCGATGGGAAATTGAAAACTAACAGATGGCTCAATATTATGAAAATTTGTTATTACATTCCCATCAATGATGATACTTGTTCCCTGCACTACAGGATTGATAATAGGTGCGATAAAAGGATAATCCTGACGATTTGGTATTAAACTAAATGCAAATAAAGGAAGAAAAGCTCCGATTAATATTACAATTTTGATATAATGTTTAAAGTGACTCATTGTTTTACTCTTACTTGAAAAAGTTTAAATCTCTTACATTCCCTTCATTAAAACAAAAAAATTATGGTTACTTATAAGAAGGGATGCAAATTATAAAAAATATTATTTTACTGTCAAGAAAACCCTTGGCTTTATTTAAAAATCGGTAAAATTTTCCGATGATAATTCACTATAATTACTTGTTTTTAAAAAGCTTGGTAAATATAGCCCCTTCATTAAATAATTTTATTTCTTTGTATCAGTAGAAAATCTGCTGATAAAATCCTTAGAAATAGTTTTAAAGATGGCTGTCTTTAAAACTATCTTCAACGATTCCCAAAAGCCGGATATTCCAAAACAAAAACTGAATATGTATGTGATAGCTTTGGATTTCCTATGGGAGTTGATGGTATTTATATTCTTACAACATTGATATATACTCTTTAATATACTGATTGTGTTTGAAAATTCCGGTTTTGTTCATAATTTTCAAAGCCAAAGGGAGGTCAAAAGTGAGTTTGGCTTTGACACAATTGCAGCTATACTCCTCCGGCTTGAAATTTTCCGGCTTTTCATAAGAAAAAATACTTACACCCTTTATAACGGACTATAGGGGCCAAAAATTCAGACATGCGTTTTGCCACAGAGCGACTTTCAGCCGCTACTGTGTCAAAGCTGAACTCATTTTTGACCCCTATAGTCCGTTATAAAGGGCTTATGTCTCTTAATAAAAACCAGAAATTTCAAACCCGATCGGTATAAAAGCCGCTTTTGAGGCAAAACGCGTGTTTGAACTTTTGACCTCCCTTTGGCCTTGAAAGCCATTTTTAAAGTTGAGATAAAAAAACGGAAACCTAAAATACAATCGGTATAATAAATATGAGGTGGAAAGCCGGTTAATATGCTATTGAGAAATTTCAACAAATCAAATATATTACTATGTGAAATGAAACAAAAAAGAAAAATCTTTATGAAATATACAATTATTTTTGTATTTCTATTATCCGGCACAACAGCCTATGCCGAAAAAACCCAATCTAAAGAACAAAGAATTTTATCTTCCGTTACTTTGATAGAATGGGATTCTAAAGAAAGCATGAAGCGACTTTCCCGATCTTCTCACAAAGTGGATTTCTTTCCCCTCAGCAATCACTTTGTCAGTCAGGAGAATAAAATTTTTTGCGGTTTGGCTTCTTCCGCTATTGTCTTGAATGCTTTGCGGTTAGGACAGAAAAAAGGACTCCCTCAAGACAAACGATCCATAGGAAAGAATGAACGGTCTTGGCTTCCAAAAGTATGGAATCCTTTTTTTGAAAAATACACATCCCGGAATATTTTGAACAAACAAACAAAAAAAAGAGCTGAAATTTTAGGTCAGCCTATTAAAATCAAAGGCAAAATGAAAAAAGACTACGGCCTTCAACTGCGGCAGTTAGCGCAAGTTTTACGCGCCAATCAACTTAATGTCACTGTACGAGTTGTTAATGAAGTAATGGATACAGAAACCATTAAGAAAGAGATCTTTAAAAATCTATCCTCTAAAAACGACTTTGTGCTGGTTAATTACAGCCGTAAATCCCTTGGACAAAAAGGAGGTGGTCATATCTCTCCTTTAGGAGCTTATGATAAAAAAAGTGACTCTTTTCTAATTATGGATGTGAACCCTAACAAAGCTCCTTGGGTGTGGGTGAAAGCTAAAGATCTGATAGAAGCAATGCGCACCTTTGACACAATTGAGAACCGCGGCTATCTTTTAATCTCGGATATAAAATAATAAATTGGAAACTCAGTTCAAAAATTTTTTTAATAATTATTTAAAAACACGATTCCCCCTCCCCTCACAACCGGAAACAAAATTACTGCAAAAAGCTCTCTTATACACTCTGAAAGCTCCCTCTTCCCTATTTCGTCCTAAAGTGGCCTGGACGGTGGCTCAATGTCTTGGACATCCGCCTCAGGATATCTTCCCCTGGGCTACAGCCATTGAACTCATTCATGGAGCCAGCTTGATTCACGATGATCTCCCCTGTATGGACAACAGCCCTCAACGGCGAGGGAAATCCTCCAATCATTTGGTATTTGGAGAAGATATGGCGCTTCTAGCGGGTTCCTGCCTTTTTGTAGAAGCTTTTTCTCTTCTCACCTTTCCAATCTTTAAAGAGCGGAATCAGGAAATGCTGGAGCTTCTTGTGCGACGAGCCGGATTTTACGGGATGATGGGAGGGCAGGCTATGGACATTCGCGGGAAATCCCTCTCTCAATCCTTTCTTCTTAAATTATTTGAATTAAAAACCGGCTCTTTGATTTTAGCCTCCGTGGAAGGACCGGCTTTGCTTTGGAATTGTACAAAAAGAGAACTGAAAGCGCTTCAAAAATATGGTCACTTTTTAGGCCAGGCTTACCAGGCAGCAGATGATTTGACAGATAAAAGCTTCTCAAAACCGGAATTGCATAAAAAGAAAACTCTGCTTAAAAAACTCACCCAAGAGAGTATAAACTCCCTAAGAATTTTAAAATTCCCCACTCAACCCCTGGCTGAATTGAGTCTTTTGAATGAATATCGCGCTTTAAAAAAACCAAAAAAATCTTAAAATTCAAATCAGAGAAATATAACCTGATTGGCAAAAGATGTTCATTGAAAAATAATTCTGGAAATTAAACTCTTTTAAGGATATATTGAATCATCCATGCAATGGTTTAAAAATAAACGAAAACAGATAGCGAAGGCTCTTCCGGAAAACAGCGCCTTGATTTTGGGAAGTCTGCCGGAGTATTTTAGACAACCTGATGTTCCTTTTCCCTACCGCCAGGACAGTGATTTTTACTATCTCACAGGTTACACGGAGCCCCACTGTCTTTTCATTTTAAAAAAAGGGCAAAGTCGGAGTTCCTCTTGCTCTATTCTGTGTGTTTTAGAAAAAGATTCCATAAAAGAATTATGGGATGGAGAACGCTACGGCCCGAAAAAAGCAAAAGACATTTTTTTAATGGATAAAGCCGATTCCATTAACAACTTGGACGAAGTTTTAAAGAAAAATTTAAAAGGAATATCCACTATTTTTTATAATAGCATCAATCCACAGTTTGACAAAAAAGTGCGAAAGATGAAATTGAAAATCAAATCGGCAAGGGACTTCCTAGCCCCTTTTCGGCGGATTAAAGATGAAACGGAGATAGATTTTATAAAGCAAGCTGTAAAAGTTTCTGTTTATGCCCACAAAAAAGTTGCTCAGGCTTTAAAATCCGGGATTAATGAAAGAACACTTCACGGAGTTTTTTTAAAATCTATTATGGAAAAAGGTTCTGTACGGGAAGGGTATCATAGCATTGTCGCCAGCGGGAGCAATGCTATCACTTTGCACTATACAAAAAATAACAGTCTCTGTAAAAAAGGAGAGCTTTTACTCTTGGATGCCGGTGGAGAAATGAACCATTACACAGCGGACATCACTCGGGTTTATCCGGTGAGCGGTCGTTTTTCAAAAACCCAAAAAATTCTTTATGAAAAACTCCTTTCTCTCCAAAAAAATCTCATAAAAGAAGTGCGTCCACATACTTCACTAAAGGATCTGAATAAAAAAATGATAGAAGGAATAACTCACCTCCTTTTAGAAATGAACATTCTTAAAGGTCCTTTTAAAGAACATTTAAAGAAAAAAAGCTCCCTTACTTACTGTCCCCACTCTGTCGGTCATCTTTTGGGGATGGATGTGCATGATCCTCCTTTCTCCAGATCTGAGGAATCCGTCCTTCAACCCGGCATGGTTTTGACAATAGAGCCTGGCCTTTATATCTCTAAAAAAGATTTGCGAGCACCAAAATCCCTTCTGGGAACAGGACTAAGAATAGAAGATGATGTTTTGGTAACAGAAAAAGGTCCACTTGTCTTAACAAAATCCGCTCCCAAAGAAGTGGAAGAAGTGGAAGAACTTTGTTGTTCCTGATTCTGCAAATATCCTGCTAATATACCAATCATTTTTAAATATTATGATTTTCTGAGAGATCAAGCTATTTTCCGGAATAGAAATTTTAACCGGCAGGATAAACAAACTGTTTCATTTGTTCTGCCAATTGATCGGGCACATCAGGATCACAAATATCTATAAGCTGAATGTTTTTGGAGATACTTCTTTGCAAATTAACAGCCACTTCAGGAGAATCAATACCGGCAGATTCCAACTCCTGGATACAGCTCTCATTACTATTCTTCGTTAAAGCCACCGGAATAAGCTGAAGGGAATTGTCTTCTCCATGAATTTTCTGAAAAAACTTATGCGTATCGGAAAAAGAAACCGCATCTTTAGTATCTTTAGGAGAAACCACAATGAGAATGACTTGAGAACCCTCTCGGAAAAAGGCTTTGTCTCTAAAAAGAACAAGCAAAGCCGCGGCTAAAGGATCAGAAATCCCTTCCTGTATTTTTGGAGCATCAAATTGATTGTACTCCCCTGTTCCTGTTTTAAAAGTATCCGAAAAGATACCCTCATATCCCTCCTGCTCTTTGGTTAAATAATTTTCCAATTCATTTCCCTCCCTCTCAAAAAACAAAAACTGACCATTAACCGGTTTTTCCGGTTCTCTATAACCTTGAAACACATTCCCCACAGCATTTCCAACAGCAGATAATGTATCAATAGTGCAGGCGCCTACACCACGAAACCCATCTACAAAAGTCTCGGGCCTCACACGATAAAAACCATAAGCTACTTTAAGAAGTTGAAGCAAAAATCCTCCTACTCCACAAGCTTTATCCTCTTCTGTCATTTCTCCCTGTTTTGTTGAATCTTCTATGAATTCTTTATTCACAGAGGTATTTGTATAAGCCGCTTTCCAATCATGGCTTTCAAATCGGCGGATAAAGGAAGCATTAAAAGTTTCCGACAGCACTTGCTCCATTCCTTCACGAGTATCCGCCACAATGACTATATCCAGTTTGTCACTTTTAAATTGTTCCTGAAGATCAATTTCAGAATCTCCACGCTCAGATCTTTGATCGACATTATAGTGCACAGGAGCAAATTGCATCCCCCGACAATGAATCAGAGAGAAACCCAAAATAAAAAAAAGTACAGATTTTATTGGATTCATATGTTTTCTCAACTAATGTCTTAATCTCAAAGTCTTAATCGGATAGTCTGGAAATCCCCTTGAATAAGGCTCCAATTATTTAAACGATTTAATAGGACTTTGGTCTTACTAATCCCTGATAAAAAATTTGAATGAATCTAAATGCCAGGAAGAGTGAAAGAATACATTATCTGGACTTTCGCCTAAGAAAATAATAAAAATCCAGAAACAAAATAAAAAAGATCAAATTGAGGCTCAATTCCTCACCGATTGTATTTAAAGTTTCAGGTTTTTTATTTATAAATTCCCAACAGGAAAATTAAAAAGTTTTTCATTGATATTGACCTCTATTGTCTTTTCCTGAAATTTCAGCCAATTCTCAAATAATTGCATGGGCTTATCAAAACTTAATAAGACATTTTTATCATTTACACCGGAAAAATCGGAAGATTTTTTTTCAAAAGAAGTCACTTCCACCACATATATTTTTCCGCGGCTTGTTATAACCTGTGGTATCAAACCTGTCTGGGGCAAATAATCAAATATAATCTGTTGAACCTTCTTATTATTTTGAAATTGCGGCAAGCCGATTCTTCCCGGGGAAAAAGCTTTCACAGTCTTCCATTCCACTTTTGATTTCTTTAAAATCTCAGAAACTTCCCGGATGTTTTGAGTTTTCATAAGGGGTTCTAATTGACTTAATAAATCCGTTTTCAATTCTGTTTCTGCAAGGCGAGCTGTCACTCTATAAAGACTTCGCTTCTTATTTTTATCCTGCTCCAACTGATTGGATTGTGCCGCTTTAAAAAAAATTCCGCGCCAATTTTCTCTTATTATATCTCGCCGAATTTGTGTTTCAAACCCAACGGGCTTTAGGTATTGGCTTTTTAAATACGCCATATAACGGGAGTAAATAAATCGCCCCTTTTCCTGAAAAACAGGAATGGAACGAATAAGCTCTCTCAATTCCCCATCACTTACAAAAAAGCCCTCCTTTTCAGCTCCTGCAGAAACAAGATACCCGTTCAGCAACTGAGCCAAGGCTGTCTGCCGGATTTGTCTTTCCAATTTCTGAGCCTCCGAAGCGCTGGCCGTATTAAAGCGATCTTTATATCGCTCTCTAAGATTTCTTTCCAGCAAATCCAATTCCCTGGAATAAACAGATTGCCGACCAACAGTGGCCACAACCCCTTGACCATAGCCTATCAATTGAGAGGTCATGGGGGTAAAGAATACAAAAACAAGACAAATTAGCATAAAAATAAAATAGGAAATAATCTTTTTAAACTGACCGGTCTTATTTGCCTGGCCTGGACGGCGTATTTTCTCCAGCATTATTCCTCCTTTTTTCCGGAATAATGTGGCAGGCAAAAGCTGATAGAAGTTATATTATGCTGCCACATTCCCAAAATCCCCTTTATTTGGAATATAGAAAGTTTTTTGTTAAATTTATACAAGCTTGATATAAAATCAATGAATATTTTCAATTTTTGGAAAAACAACCTTATTTTTACCTG
>JAPOOY010000204.1 GCA_026713205.1 Bdellovibrionales bacterium | reverse complement strand
GGTCAAAAGTTCAAACATGCGTTTTGCCACAGAGCAACCTTCGGTCGCTACTGTGTCAAAGCCGAACTCATTTTTGACCCCTATAGTCTGTTAGAAAGGGCTTATATCTCTTAAATAAAAACCGGAAAATTTAAAACACGATCGGTGTAAAGTTGGGATAAGAAAACGGAAAACTAAAACACGATTGATATAAATCTATCTCTTTCGTTTTAAGGCGCGGTGTATCTGGCGGGTATCCGCCCGTTTTTTTAAGTCTTCTCTCTTGTCTTTCTGAGTTTTACCTATGGCCAGAGCAATTTCCATTTTGGCTTTTCCCTTCTTGAAATAAATGCGTAAGGGAATACAGGTCATATTCTTTTGTTGAACAAGCCCCTGTATGCGTTCTATTTCCTTTCGGTTTAAAAGAAGTTTTCGGAGACGCTCCGGCTCATGGTTATGAACGGAAGCGGGACCATAAGGGCTGATATGAGCTTTTTGCAAAAAAGCCTCTCTCCCGCGAAAGGAAATATAAGCATCTTTTAAATGACAGCGGCCTGATCTTAAGGACTTCACTTCACTGCCCTGAAGCGCCAAACCCGCCTCAAATTTTTCCTTTAGGTTGTAAAGGAATCGGGCCTTTCTGTTAAAAACAACTTCTTTCATAATTTAAATATAAGAATATATAATTCTCCAATTTGAATCCAGATAAATCCTATTTATACTCCTCCGGTTTGAAAAATTCTGATTCTTCATAAGAAAAAATACTTACACCCTTTATAACAGCCTATAGGGGTCAAACATGCGTTTTTCCACAGAGCGACTTACAGCCGCTACAGTGTCAAAGCCGAACTCATTTTTGACCCCTATAGGCTGTTATAAAGGGCTTATGTCTCTTAAATAAAAACCGGAAAATTTTAACCATGATCGGTATAAGAGCCAAAGTATTTTAAGGCATGGAGAGTTCTTTACAAAAGGTTTCAAACGGAAGGATGCGAATACCCTTTGTTTCACAGTTTTTTTGTTTTAAATGAACCTGATAAAATTGAGGTATTTTGGTTCTTTTTTGAAAATACGCTATATGGGGTGAAATAGAAGTTCCTGATTTACATTCCACGGCAAAAACAGGGAGTTTATTTTTTAAAACCACGAAATCCACTTCTCTTTTATCTGTATCTCTTAAGAATCTTAATTCCATTCTTTCTCCTTCTGTGTCTTCTATGAAATGACAGTATTTCAAGAGTTGACAAGCCACCAGATTTTCAAATCGTATGCCTGAACTGTCAATGGATGACCAGTCATAAAGGTAAAGTTTTTTCTCTTTTTTAACCGCCCGGATTTTTTCTGAACCAAAGGGCAAAATGCGAAAACAAACAAACAGGCTTTCCAGAATACAAATCCACCTTTCAACTGTTTCATGGGATATTTCCAGATCTTCCTTTAGACTTTTTATGGATAAAGGGGAGCCTACTCTTTGTGGAAGACTATCCATCAGAATTTCCATTATATCCAGTTCTCTGATTCTTTCTAAATCTCTTATATCTTCTTTTATTAACTGAGACAGTCGTTCATTTCTCCACTTATTTAGAATTTTTTGTGAACCTGAAAGCAGTGGTTCCGGAAACCCATTTAATTTCAATAAGGTATCAAGGTCTCCTTTAGTCGGTCTGGAATTTAATTCTCTTAAAGAAAAAGGATGCAGACGATAAGAATAGTAACGACCCTGTAAAGAGTCTCCGCCCCTTTTATAGTGCTTTAAATTGCCTGAACCTGTTATGAGAAAGCGCCTTTTGGATTTTTGTTTATCATAAAGGCCTTTTATAAAATTTCTCCATCGGGAGTACTTATGAATTTCATCAAAAATGAGGATTTTTTCATGGGGAGGAAATTCCTCAGCCAGAATTCTTTTTCTATCTGCCCTGTAATCCCAGTTAAAGTAAGCCGGATGGGTTTCTATTCCTTTTTTCAGAAAACTCAAAGCCAAAGTGGTTTTACCCACTTGTCTGGGGCCGTAGAGGAAAATCATTTTTCGGGATAAATCCTCTTTGATGTCATTACTTAAATATCTGTTATGGACCTTCATAAGGCTATATTAGCAAGTTTTTTTTTAGGAGTAAAGTCATATATATCTGATTTTACTCATGAGTAAAAT
>JAPOOY010000193.1 GCA_026713205.1 Bdellovibrionales bacterium | reverse complement strand
TTCCGATCTATCAAAATCCCTGTTCAAAAGGAGTTTATACCAATAATAAAAGGTTGGAATTGGGTGTAAATGGGTGTAATAATGGGTGTATGATAGGAACACACAGTTTAAAGATCACTCCTGAAATTTTAGCTCTTATTTCTGAGATTGATGAGTTTAAAGGAACCTGGCAGGCTCTGAGTTTGTTGGAGCCGGAACGATTATTGGTATTAAAGAAAGCGGCAACTATTGAAAGTATTGGCTCCTCCACCCGTATTGAAGGCGGCGATCTATCTGATAGGGATGTGGAAAAACTCCTTGGTAATCTCAAGATAAAATTTCTTAAAACACGAAGCGAACAGGAGGTGGCCGGTTATGCTGAACTGATGAAACTGGTGTTTGAATCTTGGGAAAGTATTTGGATCAGTGAAAATCATATTAAACAGCTTCATCGGGATCTTCTTCGTTATAGTAAGAAAGATGAATATCATCGTGGGAAATATAAAAAATCTTCAAATGAGGTTGTGGCTTTTGATGCCAAAGGGAACCGGATAGGTATTATTTTTAAGACGGCCACTCCATTTGATACTCCCCGTTTGATGAAGGAGTTAGTGACATGGTTTAAAGAAGCCCTGAAGAGTCAATCTATCCATCCCCTTTTGTCCATTGCAGTTTTTATTGTTGTATTCTTACAAATTCATCCTTTTCAGGATGGTAATGGCCGGTTGAGCCGTATATTAACAACTTTATTTTTACTTCGTTCCAATTATGCTTATGTTCCGTATAGCTCTTTAGAGAATATTATTGAGCAAAATAAGGAAGATTATTATCTTGCTTTAAGAAAGACCCAGAGAACAATTCATAATAAAAATCCTCATTGGCAGCCGTGGGTTTTGTTTTTTCTTCAATCACTTCAAAAGCAAGTGAAGCGATTGACAAAAAAACTGGAATACGAAAAGACCATTCTTTCTGACTTGCCTTCACTTTCCGTAAAGATTCTTGAATGTGCCAGAAAACAGGGCCGTGTGACCATTGGTGATATGATTAAAATAACAGGGGTGAGCCGGAACACTCTTAAGGTACATTTTCGGACATTGACTAAAAAGAGGCATTTAATCAAACATGGTCACGGACGAGGTGTGTGGTATAGTCTGTAAGCTGGTTGGTTCTCCTGATTCTTGAAGATGTCGCGTTCTTATTTTTGAACTACTATTGTTTAAAAAACTCAAACTGTTCAAATTTTAGAAATCTCAAAATATACCTCGGTTGAAACAACCGGCATTTATAAATGGCCTCAAGGTGTCTCTTTATGAAACACCTTAGAGACCAACTCCGACCTAATTCCTGTTTTTTCAGAACCCCCTCAAATAAAAACTTGAATAGGACAAGAGAAAACCCTATCTTTTATTACTGGCTATGCCGAAGAGAAAAACCATGACAGGGAAAAAATCCACAATGAAGAAAAAACTCGTTATAGTGGAATCCCCCACAAAAGCCAATACCATCCGTCGTTTCCTCAGTGGAGATTATCTCGTGGAATCCTGTATGGGTCATATTAGAGATCTCCCGGAATCCGCCAAATACATTCCCAAAGAATATAAACAAAAACCCTGGGGAACTTTGGGAGTTAATGTAGAGGATAACTTTCAACCTATTTACTGTGTTCCACCGTCAAAAGAAGAAGTTGTAAAAAATTTAAAAGAAAAACTCAGCAAAGCCCAAGAGCTTATACTGGCTACGGATGAGGATCGGGAAGGGGAAAGCATTAGCTGGCACCTGACACAGATTTTAAAACCAAAGGTTCCGGTTAAACGAATGGTATTCCATGAAATCACAAAAGACGCCATAGGAAAATCACTTAAAAACTTCAGAAAAATCAATTCCCGCCTGGTACAAGCCCAGGAAGCCAGGCGGGTTTTGGATCGTCTTGTGGGCTATACCATTTCCCCCTTACTGTGGAAAAAAATTCTAGGGGGGCTTTCTGCCGGGCGAGTACAGTCTCTAGCGGTCAAACTCATCAGCGATCGGGAGATAGAAAGAATAGAATTTCAAAAAGCCGGTTA
>JAPOOY010000091.1 GCA_026713205.1 Bdellovibrionales bacterium | reverse complement strand
CAATGTACTCAGCTTTAGGTTTGCCATTCTCATCCAGTATTTGCTCTCTTTCTTTTCGCAGATTTTCAGGAGAGCCTTGATACCGTGTCCAGCCCAGTTCCTTAAATTCATCCGATCCCAGCGCTAAATTGACAAGTTCATAAGCCTTTTGCATCACTCCTCCATAATAAACTTTATTGCCTACTATGATCTCCTCTCCATGATAAGCTATTGCATATTTGATATAACCAGTCCAGCCAATGTACTCAGCTTTAGGTTGGTCATTCTTATCCAGCATTTGTTCTCTTTCTTTTCGCATCCGCTCAAGAGAACCTGGATACTCCCGCCACTCAAGTTGCCGAAACCCTGTTCCCAAGGCTTCAGAGGTTAAATTGAAAAGGACTCCCATATTGTCTATATTCGGGCTTTTTTGGGCAAAGAGAAAATAGCCCGTTTGTCCATTATATTTTTCATAATTACTCTCATCTGAAAAAATCTTTTGGATTTCAGAAATAGTGATGGGCTGGAATTGTTCATGACATTCATCATCAGCATAGATATTTAACGAAAAAATTAAAGTAAAAAAAAGAAAGTATATCTTAGAAGATTTATACATAATTGTCCGTTTTATTTCACTGAGGTTTATTCAGCAATGATACTTTTTAATTTCAATTTATCAAGATTAATTATGTTTTGTGTAAAATTTACACGAATATGATTAACATAAGGATTTTTCCTTGAGTATGTTTTCCAGTTGTATTAAAAGGGGGGTTTATGAATCTCTTATTGGCCTTGTTTTTAATTTTTTTTGCTTTGGCGATCCGTTCGTTTGGCTCCGCCGTACTCACTCCCATTTTCCGGTTTTTTTCTGTCTGTTTATGTAGTATGTGGCCAGTTATGAGAGGAGGGCTTTTCGGTTTATTGTTTTTATTTAGTTATGGCTCCCATTCTGGCGTGTGTAAGAGTTTGTTCTATACGACTGATAAAATAGAAAGAAAAGAGAGATTACTTTTCCTGATAGCCAATGAGGGAATTATGACAAACCATGAAATAAGGGCTTTAAGACGGGTTGTAAAAAGACAGGCAGGGAAGCTTATTGGGGACACCCCAGAGCAAAAAATAGCTGACAAGCTATTAGCTGAAAATCTGAAATATAAAGTCCCCTTATCACCGCAGATGAAGGCCTATTTAAGAAAGCTTTTAAGGGACTGACCTCATTCAATACAAAAGATGATTCCTTTGGAAAGAATCAGAATTTTGCATAGGAACTTAGATAAAAAATGAAAGCTTCTTTTAAAGAAACAAAATCAGGAAAGTCTCTGGGCTTTTACTGTTATACTCCTCCAGTTTAAAAATTTCCGGTTTTTCCTAAGAAGCCATCCCAGTTTGTCCAGCCTTTGTCTCTATAAAAATCTTGAGGCTTTCCAGGCATATCAGGATGGTCTTTTTGCCAAACCTGATATTCTGCTCTGGAACGAAGTCCGAAAGATTGGACTTTTTGTTGAGCCTCTTTAAAAAGGAGTTTTGTTGTAGGCTTTGTTTTTCCTAAGAAGTCATCCCAGTTTGTCCAGCCTTTGCCTCTAAAAAATCTGTGAGGAGTTGAAGACATATCAGGGTGGTCTTTTTGCCAAACCAGATATTCTCTGCTGGAACGAAGTCCGAAGGGTTGGACTTTTTGTTGAGCCTCTTCAAAAAGGAGTTTTACTTTCCCTAAGAAATCATACCAGTTTGTCCAACCTTTGTCTCTAAAAAATTCTTGAGGCTTTCCAGGCATATCAGGATGGTCTTTTTGCCAAACCTGATATTCTGTGCTGGAACGAAGTCCGAAAGATTGGACTTTTTGTTGAGCCTCTTTAAAAAGGAGTTTTGTTTTTCCTAAGAAGTCATCCCAGTTTGTCCAGCCTTTGTCTCTATAAAAATCTTCAGGATTTCCAGGCATATCAGGGTGGTCCTTTTGCCAAACCTGATATTCTGTGCTGGAACGAAGTCCGAAAGATTGGACTTTTTGTTGAGCCTCTTCAAAAAGGAGTTTAGTTTT
>JAPOOY010000113.1 GCA_026713205.1 Bdellovibrionales bacterium | reverse complement strand
TGCTTTAGCGCGACCTTTGGTCGCATCTGTGTCAAAGCCGAACTCACTTTTGACCCCTCTCTTCTCTTAATGGAGGGCTAACTTTATGTAAATGAAAAATCGAAAAACTCAAACCGGATTGGTATAAAAAATCTCAAAATTTAAAAAGAGGGGTATAAAATAAACTGAATTTTCAAAGACGATTGACATAGTCAGAGTCTCTCAGATTAAAGAAACAAGGCTGCAATTTTTTGCAGCCTTGTTTAAAATGTTCTTAAAAGTAAAAACAGCTATTGAGTGATTTTTAATCTTTCTTTTTTACCTCGTCAGGTTTCATATTTTCCGCTTCCTTTACCTCTACTGAGTTCGGACCGCCTAAAAAAAACACCGAACCGCCAGATTTTCTATATCTCCATAGATTATCTGTTGATGGAGCACAAAGCGCTTGTAATAAGCTTTTCGTTCCTCCTAACATACATGCCCCCATTTCATTTGAAATATTTTTACAATCCTCTTCAGAGGGGATAAAACAACTTTCCTCATAGACTTTTACTTGTTGCTGTCTTTTATATTCATTCCATTCTTCACTATAGAGTTCAATTTCCTTGCATCCGCTTCCATCTTTATCGCAAACTTCAATATAATCTATGTACTCTTCACATGTATCACAATCACCTTTATCTTCTTTGTCGCATCCTTCTACTTGCTGATATACTTTCATGACTTCTATAAGTTTGTTTCCGTCGTCATCTTGATCTTCGGACCTTTCTTCACCTATTAATAAATTATATGATGGATCACATTTTCTATAGTTAGGTGTTGCATGACCAAAATGATGATGACTATCAGGGTTAAGAGTTTCGTTGCACATTTGTTCTCCAGCAACACAGTTAAAAGAGCAGGCTTGACTGAAAGTCAATTGTAAGAGTTCAGGAACCGCACTCTCATAAAGGGGCAGACAGCTCTCTCCTTCGCAGGATAAAGTGCTTTTTATCCCTTCTAACTGGCTGCAAATTTCTGCTTTTTTCTCAATGGGGTTAAAAACCTTGTTGTCTTGAGCTTGAGCCACAGAAAGCCCAAAGAACAAAATTAAATAAGCTAAATATTTCATAAAAACCTCCTTTCTTGTTTTATTTTCAGGTCACTGTTTAAGGGCTGTTCCATAGAGAGTCAAGAACTTTTAAGAGATGCGGTCAATAGCAGTAAAAAATACATTTTAGGTCTTATTTCTTCTGAAAACCGCAAAAAAAGGGTTTAAATACAAAGACCTTGCATCTGTGTACCTAGGTTTATAAGGACGAAGACAACCTCATATATAGAAAAATCCGACTGCCGAATTTATTTTAATAAAAATCTCCTGCAAATTCCCCTATAACCCACTAAATCCTGTCCACAACTTTTGCTCACTCCTTTATTTCACCTTGCAAAGGAGATTTTATGAATCAAATAGCAAAACCTCGTTCTCTCTTTCTAAATCTTACACAGGACCTTATGTTTAAAAATTATTTTAAACTCAATAAAAATCTGCTTAAATCCCTCCTCAAAGCCTTCCTCCCTCTTCCAAAAAACTCTTTTATAAAGGACATTGTTATTCTGGACTCCCTTATTCCCTCCCTCAGCCTGGAGGAAAAAAGCTCTCTCATGGACTTAAGGGTTCAATTAGACAGTGGTGAGGTTGTGAATGTGGAAATGCAGGCCTTCCCTCATAAAAACTTTACCAACCGGGTTCTTCTTTACTGGGCCAAGAACTATGGCTCTCAAATAAAAATAGGGGAAAAATATGAAACACTTTATCCATCTTATTCTTTGATTTTCAGCACATTTGATTTGTTTCCTAAAGTAAAAAATTTTTACACTTCTTTTTCCATCCGTTCGGATGTGTTTCCCTATTTTTGTTTTGATAAAGGACTTCGTATTGTTACAGTGGAATTGGATAAATTTAAGAAAAGAGAGCCGTCTGCGTTACTTGATTTGAGGGAGGAGTGGTGTTATCTTTTAAAAGAGTCCAAAAAAATGGGAGAGAGGGAAAGTAAGGAATTGTCCGCAAAGGGCCAGGAGATGGAGGAAGCTATGTTTCATTTAAAGGAATTATCCCGAGAGGAGGGATTGCGATTGGTGGAGGAAGCCAGGGATAAAGCCTGGAAGGATCAGATGGCCAGAGAAGATGACAGCTTTAACAGAGGAATAAAACAAGGAATAGAACAAGGAATGGAGAAGGGTATAGATAAAGGCAAAAAAGAGCTTATTATGAGTATGTTAAAAAAGGGGATGGAGGTGTCTTTGCTTTCCAAGTTTACGGGTTTATCTGAGGAAGAGATTAGTAAATTGCAAAAGTCCCTTTCATAAGAGATGGGGAGACTATGTCTCAGAAAATCT
>JAPOOY010000095.1 GCA_026713205.1 Bdellovibrionales bacterium | reverse complement strand
TCCGGGGTTATTAAGCTTTATCTCCCCTAAAAGAGAACCATCCTGCCGAGAGCGCTCTTTAAAAATAACCTTCTTATTTAAATTCATGATCTATCCTTTTTTATGAAACACCCTGAAGTATTTATGCTTAAACATAATTTATATCTTAGTTTTTTTATAATAATAAAAATAGCGAAAAGATTTAGTTATGTCAAAGCAGGACTCTGTTGGCAGAAAACAGAGTCACTTGGAAACATCCAGGAAATGACCTCTATTGTTTTGTCCGATAAATTCTCACTCTTTAAAAGGCATTAGAAATGTCAGCGCTGGGCCGGAATATCCGTTGAGCATCACCATACTCCACCATTGTTAAATTTGGTAATTTCATCCGGCCGTTAGAGTTCCTGCGAATCAGCATATAAGCTATTTCTCCAGATTCTTTTTCAGCGCCAGGACTATTTAACCAACCTATACCATGTTCAACAGATAAACCTTGTCCGGAAACAGATTCCAACCATTCATGTAAAGGCACTACCCCCTTTTCCGTCCTTACAAAATCTTTATTGTTATAGACAATACCAAGAGCGCCTTCCACTTTCATAACATTAAGATATTTGTTGATCACCTCCACAGGGTCACTGCTATAAGTATAAATTCCAAAAAAATCCGTTACGAGCTTAAACTTAGGCATTAACTCATGAATGGGAATATCCTGAAACAAACGCCTATCCCATACTTCATATTTTTCAAGAAGGCTTTCAGGCAAGCGTACAGGATAAGAAGATGAAGAAGAAAGAAAATTCTCTGGCACAACAGCCGGATCAAAATCTTCCGGGTTAATTGTATTATAAGTAATGCCTAAAACATTTGGAATATCTTTAATACCTCTTTCTTTACGCATTCCTTCAAGCGCATCTTGCAAAACAAAACCTGATCCTGTTCCCCCATCCAACCATCTATCCTGACCTGTCAATCCTCTTATTAAGTTTATTAATGTTGAAGAGCCTTTTTTATCTCCATTATCAGCAGGAGGCCGCCCACCCATAGAATAAACCACATCTCTTAAATGACGATCCTCTTTAAATCCGATGAAAAGTCCTGAAAAAAAGTGACTGTACAAACTGTTTCTCACATATTGCAGATACCCTGGTGGGTAAAAGTTACTCTCTAAGTAATAAGCTTCCGCCCAATCCTTATAAGCCTGTGTGGCTTCTGAAGATCCTTTTAATAATCCGGCATTGTCAATCCATGCCGGAACTCTACGAGTGATAATTTCATGACGAGCATAATAATAACCATCAGAATTCCCCCTCGGAGGTTCCAGCGTTTCCGATAAGCCATAACCATAAGGTTTATCAGGTATCTCCCCGTTTTTTTGTTGTTCCATGAGCCAGGCCGTATAATTTTTTTCATTGTATATATCCGGACGAGAATCTTGAGTACGCAACCATCGGTTTTTGAGTCGCATTTTAGATATAAAATACATTCCCGGTTTTCTGTGAAAATGTGAAAATTCCACTTCTTTTACTTGGTTTATTTTACTGTCTATTGTTTTTTTGGAAGCAATAAATCCAAGCCAGCAAGGATCTGCAAAAACAAAAAAATGAAAAAAAATAGAGAACCAAAGAAAAGATTTTTTTAAGCATAAAAATCCTCTATCTATTTTTATCTTCTTCAAGTAACTCATCACTATTTAGGAAATATAAATTGATCTATTTTAACTGCCACAAAACAGCCACAATAATCCTATAAAAACAAAATGTTAATCCCATAACCCTCTTTTTACCAAGTTAGGTTGGTATCAAAAAATATCAGAAAAGTCCAAAAAAATTATATGATTCGGTAATTTTTACACTGCCTTAAAGGGGAAATAATGGATTGTCCGGATTTTTTATATTCACATCAATCGTATTTGAAGTGCCAATCCGGTTTGAATTTTGAGGTTTTCCACTGACATAAAATTAGCCCTCCCTTAAGAGAATAGAGAGGTCAAAAGTGAGTTCGGCTTTGACACAGATGCGACTGAAAGTCGCTCTGTGGCAAAACGCATGTCTGAACTTTTGACCCCTCTATTCTCTTAAGGGAGGGTGTAAGTATTCTTTCACTTGAAAAAACTCAAAATTCAAACTAGAGGAGCAAAATTTAGATTATTTAACAACAACTTTGCCTTAAACCCATTCGTGAATTCTTAAATTTGATTGGTATGTTTCTTAAGAAAAGTTAAGGAGATTTTCTTCCAGCACTCCACGGGAAACAATCACCCTCATAATTTCATTGGTTCCCTCAAGAATCTGATGCACTCTTGCATCTCTCATAAGCCGCTCCACGGGATAATCCTGGGAGTAGCCATACCCTCCAAAAATTTGCAGAGCGGAATCACACACCTCAAAACAAAGATCTGTGGCTAATCTCTTGGCCATGGCACAATAAAAAGGAGCTTTGGAATCCTTTTGATCCAATTTGAAAGCGGCCAGCCTTACCATCTGGCGAGAAGCTGTCACATGAGTCACCATATCAGCAATTTTAAATCTGAGAGCCTGAAATTGAGTGAGCGGTTTTCCAAACTGCTCCCGTTCCTTCATATATTTTTGACTGTGCCGGACGGCCGCCTGAGCCGCCCCTACGGAACAGGCTCCTATATTGATCCGTCCTCCGTTTAACCCCTTCATCGCAATTTTAAAACCCTCCCCCTCTTTTCCCAAAAGATTTTGAAGGGGAATTTCCACCTGATCCAAATTCACAATGCGAGTGGGTTGAGAGTTCCATCCCATTTTCTTTTCATTCTCTCCATAGGAAATTCCCTTGGATTGAGTGGGAACAACAAAACTGGAAATTCCTTTAGGTCCTTTTTCCCCTGTACGGGCCATCACCACTAATACATCCGTTTCCCCCGCTCCGGAAACAAACGCTTTTGTTCCTGAAAGAATCCACTTATTTCCTTTCTTTTGAGCCGCAGCTCTCAAACCTGCCGCATCCGAACCGGACCAAGGCTCTGTAAGACAATAAGAGCCCAATAGCTTTCCACTGGCCATTTCAGGAACAAAGTGTTGCCGGACACCTTTTTCTCCAAACTCATCAATCATCCAGGCCACCATATTATGAATGGAAATATAAGCTGTTGTGGAAGGACAGGCCGCCGCCAATTCCTCAAACACAAGAGCCGTATCCAAGCGAGAGCCTGCCAGCCCTCCCACATCCTCCCGAAGATAGAGAGAGCAAAAACCCATATCAGCGGATTTTTTAATCACCTCTATGGGAAAAGTTTTTTCCCTATCCCAAAGAGCGGCATGGGGAGCCAGTTCCTTTTCCGCAAATTCCCGAGCGGCGGCCTGGAAGGCTAATTGATTATCACTTAAATTAAAATCCATCCCTTTTCCTTCATAAAGTTTAACCTTAAAACTTTAAATCAACAAAGCTGTTTTTTTCTCCTATAAAAAAGGACTTATACTCCTCCGGCTTGAAAATTTTCCGGTTCTTCAAAAGAATGTATAAAAATGACGATTAAACCGTCATTTTTACGGTAAATTTGACGATAGACTATACAATTTTAAATTCCTGTGTTAATTTATTTATTATGTATAAGAGAATCTTTCAAATTTCAAACCGATCCTTTTTTATTTTAGGACCAAGAGGTACAGGAAAAACAACCTGGCTTAAAAGCTACTATAAAAAAGCTATTAAGCCAGGTTGTTTTTCCTGTACCTCTTGGT
>JAPOOY010000097.1 GCA_026713205.1 Bdellovibrionales bacterium | reverse complement strand
TCAGGACGGGTGGTAAAAGCCGTCAGTGACTTTTCGGGACAAGCGGAAAGCAATTCTTTTGACGGATTTAAAATGGAAAAATGAATCTGCGCCCCCGTGCTTTTTCCGATCCAGTTTTTTTGAGCCGCTTTTGTTCTTTCCGGCCAATCAATGTCATCCAAATCCTTTAAAAGTCTCTCCGCGTAAGCGGTAATCTTTAACATCCATTGCTTCATGGGTTTTCGAATCACCTCATGACCGCCTAATTCACTTTTACCATCAACAACTTCTTCATTGGCCAATACGGTGCGAAGAGCCGGACACCAGTTCACAGGCATTTCCGCCTGATAAGCCAAGTTTCTTTTGAATAAAATTTTAAAAATAGACTGTGTCCACTTGTAATAAGAGGGGTCACAAGTGGAAATCTCCCGACTCCAGTCAAAGTCAAACCCAAAAGATTTAAGCTGTCTGCGAAAATTATTTATAGCCTCACGAGTGATTTTTTCGGGATGATTACCAGTGCGAATGGCATATTGTTCCGCCGGAAGACCAAAGGCATCATAACCAAAGGGGTGCAAAACATTAAACCCTCTGGCTCTCTTAAACCGAGTCATCACATCCATAGGCACATAAGGAGCCAAGTGCCCCACATGCAGACCCACTCCCGACGGGTAGGGAAACATGTCCAGAGCGTAAAATTTCGGCTTATTCCAATCAATCTGACTTTGAAAACACTTTTCCTTCTCCCATCGCTCCTGCCATTTTTTATCAATTTTCCTATGAGGATAAGACATATCCTGATAAGCTACAAAATCTATTCCTCAAAATCAAGTCTCAACAAAGAATGGATTTTGAAGGCTGGTCGGGGGCTTCTTTGGCGGATGAATTGAAGCCATTCCATATTGTTGATTACAATATAAAAAATGGCTTTGCGGACAATTACAAAATTCTCAGAAACTCAAAAAGGAAATGATGTCGGATTTTCAAATTAAAACTCAAAAATTTAATGATGGTTTTTATAGAGATAAATTCAATCATTTGGATAATTCCTGGGAAATAAGAAACATTGAGAAAAGAGGAGCAAGAGAAAAGTTAATTCTCAAACACTCAAGTAGAGAAGCCTGGTATTTATTTAAAAAACCAAATTATGGTAAGACAGAAATTTATACAGAGATTTTTAATAGTATTTTGGCAAATGAATTAGGCATCAATCACACTCAATATTTTCCAGTTATACTTAAAGAACAAGAAGGAGTATTATGTAAAAGTTTTTTGGATGAATATAAAGAAGAGCCTTTTGGATTAATGGAAATGAAAACCTTACTGTGCCGCCATAGTCAGCAACCAGACTTGAAAGAAAAAAAGGGTAGAGATGATGACACTCTAAAAGAGCACAATATTCAAAACATTTTCAATATTATAAAAGCAGCAGGTTATAAAGATTCTATCTTAAAGGATTTTTTTCAAATGATTGGCTTTGATGCTTTAATTGGACATGGGGACCGTCATTGGTGCAACTATGGGTTTCTTACATCAAAAATAAACAAGGAAAATATTAAATTTGCTCCTATATATGACACTGCTTCTGGGTATCTAACAGAAATCAGAAATTCAAAACTAAAAGAATATCTTGTCAAATTAGATAATGATGACTGGTATCAAAATCAAGCTAGAAAAAAAGGACTTTGTAAAATTACTGTTCCTGAAGACCCTCGTTCCACACATTTTGAACTCTTAAAATTTATCCTTGCAAATGCTGATATGAAAAATTATAAAAGTGCTGTTAGTCTGGCTTTTTATAGGTATAATAATACAATAATTCAAGGCATTTTAGATGAGTTCTTTCCTGATTTAGAAGATATAAGAAAACAGGTGATCCTTAAGATGCTGGACAAAAGGGCTCAGATTGGTGTTAAAATAATTGATAGGAGCAAGTAGCTATGTGGAATAGAATAAGTTTTTTGAAGATATTAAGGAATATGTTAGTTCATGGTTCTATTCCTAAATTAAAGATTACTATCAATAAAGATCATATTGCTACTCTATTTTATGATAAAAAAGAAAGGCGTTATGGACTTATTTATTATGAATCTTTAGAGAAATATCCAGGGCTTCAACCTTTTAATTTAGATTTACCTAAAGATGAACCCGTTGAAATTGGAAAAACTTATTATAGTACAGAACTTTGGTATCCTTTTTCTGCTAGAATGCCAAACAAAAACAGAAGAGATTGTTTAGAGGAGTTAAGAAAACATAATTTAACACTAAATGATCATCCACTTAAAATTTTAAGCCGTGTAGGAAGAGAAAGCATCGCAAATCGTTGGAAATTAGAACCTTTATAATAATTTGATATATTCATGTAAAGGTAAATCGTCAGAATTATTTCCAATAATTTTTTCCTACATTGTAAGGAGGATCCGCTATAATTAAATTGCTCTTTATATAGAGTTTTAGTTTAGACAACTATCTCTTTTTTCAATATGTCAGGAATGATAGAGGTTGATAAATTTTTGAACCCTGTTTTCTCATAAAAGAAAGTCCCTGTTGTTTCCTTTTAAAACCTGAAAACTCAAACCCGATTGATGGAAATCACTCATTCCTTTTAAGTCGCCACTCATTTAGCAGAAGTTCAATGAAAGCTAAAATCAAACCCAAAGCTAAAAACCATTGAAATAATTCTTTCCTTTTATGAGTCTTTTCTGTTTCAACAATTGTTTTTTTCAGTTGATACATATCACTTCGGAGCTGCTTCATCGCTTGCCCGGAATAAGAAAGATGGTAATAAGCTCCCTGTCCTTTACCGGCCAGTTGTTTTAAAATTTTTGGCTGAACTTTACTCGTTACAACTTTTCCGGAAGAATCTTTTTTGTACTCTAATATCTCCCCCCTGGCATTTTTTACGGGAATCACGCCGCCTTCTTTCGTTCCAACAGAAAGAGTAAAAATGCGAACTCCCTTTTCCGTCAAAGATTTAAGGGCGCTCTTCCATTTTTGAACATGATCCTCTCCATCGGAGGCTATGAGAAGAACACGAACAGTTTGTTTCTTTGTCTTTTTTTCTATATTCACAAAAATCTTCTGCGCCACCTTAAGAACACTTCTAAAATTTGTCCCTTGAGAACTTAAGTAATCGGGAGACAAATCCTCAAGATAAACTTTAATAAGAGATAAATCTCCCGTAAAAGGGGAAATAAGAAGGGCTGAACCGGAAAAAGCCATAAGAGCCACCTGATCCCCGGCAGAGATATCCAGAAGATGAGATAATTCTTTTTTTAAGAATTCCAAACGACTGGGACGCACATCCTCAGCCATCATACTGCGTGAAACATCCACCGCCAAAATAATCTGAACACCTGCGCTTTTACGGCTCACCTTTTCCCCTTCTCCCTGAGGACGAGCCAAGGCCAAAATAAAAAAAGCCAAAGCCATAAAAGATAAAGTCATTTTTAGATGACGAATCCTGGGAGAGAGAGAAGAAGTTAAAAAAACTTTCTGACGGCCCAACCATTTTTGTAAATTCTGTAATCTTTGCCGATGACGAAAAATATAAATCAAAACTCCAAACGGCAGCAATGAAAGCCAAAAAAACCATTCAGGATGAAGCCAATTCATTTAAACACCCCTAAAAAATACTGTGAGGGAAAGGAGCAGAGCCAAAGCATATAGAAAAATTCCCGGCATCAAATAGTCTGCGAATTTTTCATGATACTCTGTCCATTTATTCACTACGATTTCCTGTTTTTCCAAATTATCAATTTCCGAAAAAATGGATTGTAAATTAGTTAAATTTCGGGCCATAAAAAACCGTCCGCCCGTATCTTTGGCCATTTGTTTCATGAGTTCCTGATTGATTCGTGTCATAACTTGCATGATCTGCATTCTTTTTCTGCCAAAAGCATCTACCACAGGATACCGAACAGGAGCCTGACCGCTCCTTTTTCCAAGTCCAATGGTGTAAACTTTGACCTCTTCTTTCTGAACAATCTTCAGAGCTGTTAGAGGATCAATGGAACCGGCATTGTTGTCCCCGTCTGTTAAAAAAACAACCACACGACTTGTCCTGGAAGAATGGCGCAACCGAGCCGCCGCATTGGCTAATGCCACACCAATGGCCGTTCCCTGTCGGAGTTGATGTGATGCAGCCACATTTACGCGAGATAAATTATCTAAAAAAATATTATAATCCAATGTGAGGGGAACCCGTGTATAAGATTCTCCGGAAAACACAATCAAACCTATACGATCGGAAATTCTCCCTTTGATAAAATCACCCACCACAGTTTTAGCCGCCTGCAGGCGGGTGACCTGAACTCCCATATCCTCCACAAGCATACTGAGGGAAATATCCAGAACAATCATAATATCAATACCTTTGACATTTTGTTCTGATCGCTCATTGATTTTCTGAGGACGAGCCAGAGCCAAAATAATCAAACTTAAAGCGATAAATTTTAAAATCACAGGAAGAGGTGTTAAGGATGCTCTGAGAGAAAAAGGAGATTTTGAAAAAAAATCCAATGCGCTTACAAAAAGACCTCCTCTTCGCCCCTCTCTGGCGACCCACAGAAAAACCGCCCCTGTAATCAGAGGAATAAAAGCCAAAAGCAGCCAATAATCTCCCATTTATACTCCTCCGGTTTGAAATTTTCCGGTTCTTCATAAGAAAAAATGCTTACACCCTTTATAACAGCCTATAGGGGTCAAAAATTCAAACATGCGTTTTGCCACAGAGCGACTTTCAGCCGCATCTGTGTCAAAGCCGAACTCATTTTTGACCCCTATAGGCTGTT
>JAPOOY010000262.1 GCA_026713205.1 Bdellovibrionales bacterium | reverse complement strand
GATTTAGGGTATTTTGATTATGAAAGCTATCAATTTACTCCTTTGGAATATCCTCCAAAGAAGAGAGATTGCTTTCAAACAAAGGAGAAACTGTAACCTATGTCTCCGGTAAAAAGTGTAACCTATGTTTCAGGTTGCACATTACGAGGCTATGAAGTTTTTAGGAGAGAATGAGGGGGCTAAGGTGAAGAATGTGGTCTTTGGTTTTTTGAGGTATTGGCTTTTTGGGTCTATAAAAATTTAATGATGTTTTTTATTTTTACAACACTGAGATTGTGAACTTGTTACCTTTTTTGGCTAAGGAAGGCCTACTCCTATTTTCTATCTCTTAAGACAGCTTTAGAAAAAGCACTCATATTTTTTGGTTACTTAACAGCCGGAGCGAGCTTGCAAGTCAAGGGCGGCCGCAGGCCGTCGCCGAAGGCGAGCGAAGCCCCTTTACTTCAAGCTCGCGGAGGCTAAAAAAATATGAGGGCAGCTACTGAACTCTTTAATAGAAAACACTCTATGGGAGAGTGTGAATTAAAAATCCCCTGTTCTCAAGGAGTTATCATGGAAAAGCAATTAAGTTTTAACCTGGAAGGCCATGCTACAGGTAAAGTAAAAAATCACACGGATATATCAAAACGAGCTTCAAAGAAAAAACCACAAGAACAGTGGATGGCAGAATTATTGACAAGTCCTGAAAGGAAGCTCAAACTGAAGTCTCTTTCTTTAGATAAAAGCCTCAAAGAGAATACTCCGAGAGGAACTTTAAAGAAAGAACAGCTCTTTGACAATTTAATAGATGTGGAAAATGTTGCGGAAGTGCTGGGGGTTGCTCCCAAGACGATACGCAAATGGGTCTCTATCCGTTTCATTCCTTTTGTGCGGGTGGGACGCAGAGTTATGTTTCGTCCAAAGAGCATTGAGTTATGGCTTAACCGAAAGGAGGTCGAGCCATGTCAATAATCAAAAGACACAAAATAAAAAGTGGAAAAAGAAGAGTATTTTACCAAGCACAAGTCTATGTCAGAGGTACGAGGCTTTGTTACAAAAGTTTTGATACTAAAGCGGAAGCTGTTATCTGGCATGAAAAACAAAAAAGAAAATTAACAAAAGACCCTTCAGCATTATTTGAAATAGACAAATCAGAAATGTTTTTTTCTGACTGTTTCAAAAAGTATCTCAAGGAAGCCTTTCCTTTGCTGAAAAGGTCCACACGGGAGACCTATGAAGCAAGGTTTAGGTATTTCATTAAAGGTCCTCTTCCCCATGTGAGAATGGGAGAGCTTAAATCTCATGCTGTTTATAACTGGATGGAATGGCTTAAAAAACAAGAGACGATTAAAAATAAAAACAGGCACACCTTTAAGCATGAATTAAAATTCCTCTCTGTGATTTTGAATTGGTATCGGAATTTCATAGACGAGGATTTTAATATCCCTATCACAAAAAAGCACAGACAGCTTTGCCATTATAAGCCTGTTCCACCTAAGCGGCCGGATTACTTTGCCAAGCCGGAAGAGCTAAGAGCATTTGTAAAATGGTTGAAAGAACACAGAAGCAATCCTGTTTATTGGAGACTTGCTGTATTCATGCTTTCAACGGGAGCCAGAGTGGGCGAAGCTTGTGGTATGTGCTGGGATGCCGTGGATTTTAAAAGCGGACTTGCCAGAGTGATAAGAAGAACAGCCTGGGAACAAAGAACAAAAAGACCCTACTTGGAAGAGACAACCAAAACCTCTTCTTCTGTTCGGCTTCTTTTACTCTCTGATGAATTGCTGACAGTTTTAAAAGAAATGAAACTGGAAAGCGAAAATAAATCAGAACTTCTTTTTACCGACAGTAACGGGGAACTTCTTAAATACAATGCCATTCAGTCATCGTTTAATGCGGGGTTTATGGCATTAGGTCTTCCCTGGCGTTCAACTCATATACTGAGGCACTCTTACGCTACGGCAGCTTTAATGGCTACAAGAGATATATCTTCTGTACAAGCAAGTCTTGGTCACACTTCAAGTCGTATGACAGAAAGATACGCAAAGGTTGTTGCTCTTTTAAATAGAGAGACAGCACAGAAGACCGCAGAGTTTTTTGATATTTTTAATACGAAAAAAATATCAGAGTAGGATTTTTCAGATGGGTTTTTTGAAAATCACCTCCAAAATCACCTCCAGGGTAAAATGGGAAGTAAAAATGTTAAGTAAATTCAATAGTTAAGAAAACAACTGGTGGAGCTGAGGGGGATCGAACCCCTGACCTCAACACTGCCAGCGTTGCGCTCTCCCAGCTGAGCTACAGCCCCTTTCGCAAGACCTTATCACTGTTCCTATAGTCAGGAAACCTTATTTTTTATTAGATTTGTATGATTGTAATTCTTTCGGCCTGATAAGATCTGTTGTTAGGCTGACTTTTTTAATTTTATATCTTTATCAAGATTTCTATCTTTATTGATCTTTTCCACTAAAGACAGAATGGTTAAGTCCTGATCTAAAATAGATAGAATCATATTTTTTTTCAGACTCAGAAGTTTTTTTAATTTATTCTTTTCCGAAACTCCAACGAGTGGAGCAGGTTTTCTTTCCTTTTCCTGAATTCTCCTATCCAACTTATCTATCGCATTTAATAATAACTCTCTGGAATAGTAAAAATCTTCTAAATGATCCGCACAGCCTTCCGCTAAACGATCCATTTCTTCAGTATTTATTTTATGAAACTCCAAAAGATAGGAGTTCTTTTGTTCCAGCATTTCAAACAGTGACCGAACTTCCCTGTCCATGTGTATCCCCTTGGTTCTGACTGCATTATGACACAAAAATAAAAAAAAGAAGTGTCAATAATTTAGCCCTGCAATAGGCTGGATTATTAAAAAACTGTAGTAATATTAATAACTTAAAATGATGTGTCGTATTTTTGATAGACTGTTAGTCTGTATATTTTTCATCTTTTTTCAAAAAATTAACTGTTTCAAAATGAGTCATCATTCTCTTCAGTAACTTGAAAGTAATTTGAATTCCCAATTGCCATTATATATTTATAAAGAAATACCAAAGCTTTTTCTTCTGAACAGAAAAAACAGCTTTAAGAGTAGCCTTCTATAAATTTTTTAGCCTGAAGTTGAAGCCGTTCCATTAAATTTTTATCTTTTATCTCGGAGTTTTGAACAACATTCTGCACATTTCCAATCAATACCTTTTCAGGACATACACAACCTTTTCTGTAGAGGAGAATCCCCTGTAAATGTTCCAAAGCTCTTAAACCTCCAAACACTCCCGCTCCAATTCCAATAAGACAAACCGGTTTATAGGTAAAGGAACCCGGGTAAGGCCAATGATCTATAAAATACTTCAAGATTCCAGGAAAACTGCCATTGTACTCAGGGCACACAATGACCAGTCCCTTGGCTTTTTCCACCTTCTGCGCAAACGGTTTAAAATCTATTGGAAGGGTTCCGGAATAAGGCTCATCAAAAGTATCTTTAAAAGGAATATCTGCCAGACTAAGGATTTCACAGGGGACCTGCAAGCTGTTATAAATTTTCTCAACGATTTTTGACACCTGTAAACTATAGGACCCTTTACGATTTGTCCCTGAAATAATAAGTGTCATGATTTACTGAAAATGATTTGTAAAAGTGGATTGTTCAACGAAGCTTACCAGGAAGATTTGGTGACACCTGGGATAAGCCCCTTATGAGCCAAATCTCTAAACATCAAACGGGACAGCCCAAACTTACGATAATTACCCCGAGCACGACCTGTAATCCGACAACGATTAACGACACGACAACGGGAAGCGGATTTGGGAAGTTTTTGAAGTTTTATCCCCGCTGCCACTCTTTCTTCAGGAGTGAGGCTTTCACTGACAACCTGCCGCCGCAATTTCTGACGCACAGGCTCAAACTTTTCCGCTAATACCTTTCGTTTGTTATTTTTTGCAATAGAACTCTTTTTCGCCATAATTACTGGACTTTATAAACGAACCGAAAAGAGTTTGCAAGAAAAAAAGGCGATGTAGAAGCCTCCGGCTTCAAAGGGGCATCCTGTGCCAATACATCGCCCCCCACACCCCCGATTAACTCATAAAAACCATTTTTTTACCAGATGAAAAGAAAAATGAGGGCTTTTTGGAAAATCCTGCTTATTTTTTAAGCTGTTTTTGCGATTATTTTCTATAAAATTTTAAGAAAATCCGAACTTTTTAAATCCGGTGAATAATTCTTCCCGGAGAGCCTTTAAATCATCATAACAAAACCTTTTGTCATTTTTTTCTTGTTTAGCAGAAAAAAATGTAATAAAAGTTTTCCGTTAAGGAGTAAAGGCCTATGCCTCCAGGACCGAAAAGCCGAATCTCCCGATCTCGCAGAGGGATGAGACGATCCCAAAAAAAACTTTCTTTTCACGGATGGGGACAATGTGCCAATTGTGGCGCTACTGTCCGCCCCCATTATATATGCTTGTCCTGTGGTTATTATAAAAATCGGCAGATCCTTGGATAGCGAGCGCCCTGCGCCCCGATTTCTCCCCACACACTGTTAAAAGGAGAAGGTAATGCAAAATAAAATCTTCCAACTCATTGCAGATCAATTGAATATCAAAACTGAAGACATTAAAATGGAAAGCGCATTTATAAAAGATTTAAAAGCAGACAGTTTGGATATTGTGGAATTGGTTATGAATTTAGAGGATCATTTTAACATGCAAATTCCTGATGAAGATGCGGAAAAACTGGTGACTGTAAAAGATGTTATAAAATATATCTCCTCCCACACGAAATCAACGAAGGAAACTGACACAAGCGCAAAAGATGATGATGTGGAAACAAAAAATAAATGACAACTGATTTTAAAAGAAAAACCGAGTGACTTACTCCCTGCCCTTACTTATAGCCAGTGATCACGCCGGATTTCATTTAAAAAAATTTCTTATAAAAAAAGCCCCTGAGCAAAATTGGAAAGACCTGGGACCCAAAACTTCCGATAGAACAGACTATCCTCTATGGGCTGAAAAGCTTTGCCGTCATATACAACCTCAACTTTTCGGAATCTTGATTTGCGGGAGCGGTCAGGGAATGACCATGAAAGCGAACCGTTACCCTTATATTCGTGCCGCTCTCTGCCTGAATCAAACGGCAGCTCACTTGGCCCGTCTTCACAATGATGCAAACATCTTATGTCTGGCCAGTCGGATGATTGCTCCGGAAAAAGCTTTAAAAGTTTTACACACTTTTTTATCAACGGATTTTAACAAGACTGACCCTGCTTATGAAAGACGGATTCATCAATTATCTATCCCCCGGGTTTAAATCTTCAGGAATTATACCTATCCGGTTTGAAAATGTCCGGTTCTTCATAAGAAAAAATACTTACACCCTTTAAAACAGACTCATAACT
>JAPOOY010000098.1 GCA_026713205.1 Bdellovibrionales bacterium | reverse complement strand
TAGCCGCTTTAGTGGGGGTGTTATCTCCTCAGCCTGTTAATTCAGACAAAGTGACTTTTCTTTTTCCTGAAAAAATGTCTTTTTTAAAACAGCTTACGGAACCTGAAACCCATAAATTGTTGGAAGACCTTTTAACGGATTTTATGAAATCCAAAAAAAAGTTGTCAATAAAATTTCAAAATTCAAAAGACACAGTCCCCTCACTATGGGAGCAAAAGCAGGATGATGAAGCCAAGGCTCTTAGAGAGGGAGCGGCAACCAATTCTTTTGTAAAAACAGTGAATAAGGTTTTTCAGGGCCAAATAAAAAATGTGACAAAGATGGAAAAAGACCAATAAACTATATATACTCCTCCGGTTTGAAAATTTCCGATTCTTCATAAGAAAAAACGCTTACACCCTTTATAACAGACTATAAGGGTCAAAAATTCAAACATGCGTTTTGCTTTAGTGCGACTTACAGCCGCATCTGTGTCAAAGCCGAACTCATTTTTGACCCCTATAGTCTGTTATAAAGGGCTATGTCTCTTAAATAAAAACAGGAAAAATTCAAACACGATTGGTATAGGTTTTTTAAACCGATTGATATCCTATCAAAATCATTTCTATGAACTGGACTTTTTTAGCTTCATCAGGGTAAAAATTGACAAAGACCACTCCTTCCTCCAGAGTATAAAAAATGAACTCTCTTCCTTCACTTAAGGCTTTGCTTTTTGAGCTTCAAAAACTCCCGGGAGTGGGGCCGCGAAGCGCTCAAAGGTTGGCGGAATACCTGATGAAGACAAGCAAAAAGGATGTATCCGCCCTGTCAGAGGCTTTGGCTGATTTAAGGGACAGGGTTAAAAAATGTGCGCGGTGCTTTAATTTCACCGAGGACAGGGAGATTTGCTCCATCTGTGATGATACGACAAGGAGTTCGGAAATCCTTTGTGTGGTGGAACAGCCCTTTGATATTTTTAAGGTGGAAAATTGCGGGGCTTTTAAAGGTTATTACCATGTTCTCCATGGAGTTATTTCCCCTTTGAACAATATACACCCGGAACATCTCACCCTTTCCGAACTAAAAACAAGGGTTGAAAGAAATTCTGTTAAAGAACTTATTTTGGCTATTGATTCGGATCTGGACGGGGACACAACGGCTTTGTATATTTTAAAGATGATGCAAAGCAATCCCATTCAAATTTCCCGTTTGGCCCATGGGATTCCCATTGGCGGAAATTTAGAGTATATCAATGATAAAACTCTCAGTCAGGCCATTGAACGGCGAAGTTATTTGTAATGCCTATTATCAATACGGACGCTAGGGAAATTCATTGTAAAATTGTTTACTATGGGCCAAAAAGCTCCGGAAAGTCTTCTTCTCTTCAATTCCTTCATGATCGATCGTCTATGGGAAAATTAACTCGTATTCCAATCTCCCTTAGTGAAAAGGACTATCAACCCATTCATTTATATTTATTAAATTTGGGAAAAGTTTTGGGACACCGGTTTTCTTTTCAAATTCTTAATGCTCCCAGAAATTCTCAAGAGGAGGATTTCTACCTCTTAAAAGGAGCGGATGGCATTGTGTTTGTTGCGGATTCACGAGTGGAAGCGGAGGAACAAAATAAAAAAGATTTAGAGGAATTAAAAGATATCCTCATAGAGCAAGGGAGAGATATATTCAGGGTTCCCTTGGCTTTACAATACAATAAAAGGGATCTGGACAATGTTATGGACTCCTATCTCATGAGAGCTGATTTAAATAAATATAACAATCGGGATTTTGAAAGTTCCGTATCTCAAGGCGCCGGTATTATGGCGCCATTTAAACATATTTGTCGTTTAGCTCTCACCAGTTTAAAATCCGGAGAATTCCTCTAAAAAGAAAAATGTTCCTCTACTACCTCTGAAAATCAAAGCTCATTTGCGTGGCAGGACCTTCTAAAAACCCTATGCCATAGGCTCTAACTTTTTTAGGTTTTTGTAATGGAGGCGGTTGCTGTTTGTGGAGTTTATCTAAAAGCTCTTCCATACTGGAACTGATGAAAAATTTAGGGTCCTGTTGAGCGAATGTAATTACAGGTTTGTTATCTCCAATTTCTCTTTCTGCAATTTTTATCTTTTTCTCTATAGTATGAAGTTCATCATCAAACAGAATATCCAAGGAATTTTCCATTACCTGAGCCACAGAAAAGTGGCCACTATAATTAACCCATACAGTGACTTGTCTTTGTATTTGAAACAGGTGATCATAGTCTAATTCCACTAATCTCATAATTGTATCTTGAGTGCTGTTCTTGGCCTTCAAAGATTTAATAGCTCTGCCATTCCTTATTAAAGGCTGTAATATATTTTTTAATAATTTGAGTTTTGACAGAGAAAGATAACGCCCGTATCTATTATCTTCCTTTTTTCTTGTCATCGTTTCCACAAGAGTTTTATGGCCTATGAGATTTTTCAGAAAATTTAGTACAGGTTGGATGCTATCAACTTTGGTCAGGGAAAAAGCATGAGGATCTCTTATTAAAATTCTAATTACCAAGTCTTTTGATTTAAAAAAACCTTCCAAAAACTGAATCAATTCTTTTATTTGACCTATAGTTCCCTGAGTAAATCCAGATAAGGAATTTCGCATCAATTTTGTTGTTTCTTCTTCTCCTATGTAGTCATCATAAAAGGCAATCCTTTCTTGAAAGAATTGCAAAGCATCCTGTGATTTCTTATTAAGATTAAGCGGCGCCATTTTTTTAATATAGGCCAGAGAGCGAGCTAGTAGATAGCAAGTGCGTAATTTTCCTACTCGATTGACCAGTAGATCTAAAAAATTTCTGGCGGCTGTGGGTGACCACTGCCTGGTGCTTAAAACAACTTCTTGCTCCCAATGAGCGGAATAACTTTTATACTTTTTGGAGTTCATTTTTTCAGACCAGTTTTCTCCCAGATTCGCTTGCACAAATTGAATAAACACATCACTGGCTGAGAGGCCGCCCTCAGACCAAAATTCACTGCATCCAAAAGCGCGCAATCCGGTTGTAGTGAAAGAGAGAAAAAAAACTGTTAAAGGCAACAGTTTGCCATAGCTCCGTCTAAGCACACAATAAACCTATTCAATTGGTTTTTATTTGCAATTTTCTGATTTTTTTAAGGAATTAGAGGATAAATTCAGAAAATATTTCCTCTATTTCAGAAAATTTCATTGATGAATCGGTAAAATTTACACCTTAAAAAAGATATATACTGGTCCGGTTTGAGTTTTTCGGTTTTTCATTTATATAAAGTTAGCCCTCCATTAAAGGAAGAAAGGGGCTAAAAGTGAGTTCGGCTTTGACACAGTAGCGACCGAAGGTCGCTCTGTGGCAAAACGCATGTCTGAACTTTTAGCCCCTTTCTTCCTTTAATGGAGGGTGTAAGTATTCTTTCATTTGAAAAACCGAAAAACTCAAACTGGATTGGTATAAGCAATAAAGGAGATTGGCATTTTTTGAAACATCTGAAAAAAACTTAATTCAAGTTGTTTCCTTTATGAAAAGATATGTGACATAATATTTTAAGTCTTTTAAGAGAAAGGAGAGCTTTCATCAGTCGTGCCTCATAATGTGCAACAACCCCCCTGGTCTTTGGATTTACAGTCTTTACTGAAAGCTGTGGGAGGAGAGTGCCTTTACGAAAAAGAAAAGGTCTTTTCGGGATTGGGTTCAGATTCCAGAAAGAATCTAAAAGGTCATATTTTTTTCGCTCTCTCCGGGCCTCGTTTTGATGGTCATGATTTTTTATCTCAGGCTGTTCAGCAGGGGGCTTCCTGTTTGGTGGTTCATAAAGAACAAATGGAGAAACCCTTTCCCGTCACATTGATTAAAGTACCGGACACTTTAACAGCTCTCCAAAATCTTTCTGTTTATTGGAGAAGACAATTAAATTT
>JAPOOY010000099.1 GCA_026713205.1 Bdellovibrionales bacterium | reverse complement strand
GGAAATAGTCTTAAAGTTTCAGCAGTTAGCTGGAGCTGGACAAGGCTCTTACCCCTCTCATAAACCGGAAAATATAAAATTACCAAAAGATACCGGAGCTGGACAAAGTTCTTTACCCCTCTCAGTTAAACCAGAAAATATAAAATTACCAAAAAATATAAGAGATTAAAAAAATCTATCAATAGCTAAGAGTGGCGGTTTCCAGTATTCTTTTACTTTTTTAATGTCCCTGCATCGCGTTTTTTTATCTCCTCCAATTAACATTGGTCGGGGATTCAATCAATTATGGATAGGAAAGCGGGTCTGTATTATTATAAGTGAGAAACCGCTCATTCCATTAATTATGAACAGATATAATTTCTTTTTTTTTATTCCTTTATTATTCTGCTTGGTCTCTATACTATCCTGTGATCTTTTTAGAACAAGGCAAAGTTCTGATCCCGTTTCTCCTCAAACTAAAGTTCCCTGCGCTAAAGATTCCGATTGTATTTTGGTAAATAAAGACTGTTGTGGTTGTCGTGCTGGAGGAGACTCCATAGCTATTCATAAATCACAGGAGTCCGATTATAACAACAAATGGAAGGAAGCCTGTTCTATACAATCACCACTTTGTAAACAGTGGTACAGATGTGAGCTGTTTCAGATTCAATGCCGCGATTTTCAATGTGTTGCCACACAAGCTCATTAAAAATGTAACTGACATTTATGTAACAGGTTTTCTTAATTAATAAAGGTGTCTTAACAACTTGCGATTTTTTCACAAAAACACGCAATATGCCGTTCAAAGCAGGTAGCGGGAAAGCTTATTCAATGATTGACTGTAAACTCTTTTGTAGAGTAAATCATAAACGGATGATAGAGTAGGACCATGAATTTAAAGAATCCAAAAATAAAGCGGCCCGGCGAGACAGAAGGGGAATCAAAAAGATTCTTTATCTCCACTTATGGCTGTCAGATGAATGTCAATGACACGGATCGGATGGCCTGTTTATTGGAAATGTCCGGCTACGCTCCTATTCCCCGTCCGGAAATGGCGGATCTGATTCTTATTAATTCCTGTAGTATTCGTGAAAAGCCTGTGCATAAGGTTCGTTCCGAAGCCGGACGGTATAGAAAGTTAAAAATGAATAACCCCAAACTAAAAATTGGCGTGGCGGGCTGTGTGGCTCAACAGGAACGAGGGCGTCTTTTAAAAGACATTCCCTTTATTGATTTTGTGCTTGGAACAGATGCCATAGACGAGCTTCCTTCTTTACTGGCTTCCCTGGAGGAAAAAGGTGCAAAGCAAATTTCCGTTCGTCAAACTCCCAAGGAGCCTTATCATATACAAACCCTTATTAAAAACCCGAAGGTGTCTGCTTTTGTTAATATCAGCAAGGGCTGTGATAATTTTTGTTCTTTTTGCGTTGTGCCTTTTACCAGAGGGAGGGAGCGAAGCCGCCCCCTTCAGCATATTGTGGAAGATTTAAGGGCGCTTTATCAGCGAGGGGTTCGGGAGGTTACTTTGCTGGGTCAAAATGTTAATTCCTATCGTTCGGAGTGCGGGGCGGATTTTGGCAGGCTGTTGGAGGCTCTGGCCGTTCAAACGGATATTCAGCGAATCCGTTTTACCACTTCTCACCCGAAAGATTTTAATAAGGAGTTAGTGGAGATTATGCAGGATCATCGCGATAAAATTATGGATTTCATTCATTTGCCGGTTCAATCGGGAAGCACAGAGGTCCTGAGGCGGATGAATCGGGGGTATTCCCGTGAAGAATATATTGAAAAGGCCCTTATGATTTTGGAAAAAATGCCGGAGTCGGTATTATCCACGGATATTATTGTGGGATTCCCCGGAGAAACGGAGGAGGAGTTTGAGGAAACCATGAGCCTTCTTGACGAGGTGCCTTATGAAAGTCTGTTTTCCTTTAAGTACTCCCCCCGTCCCTTTACAAAAGCGGCATTTTATGAAAATCAGCTTCCTGAAAGTGAAAAATCCCGCCGTCTTTACGCTTTACAGGAAAAACATGAAAAGATTGCTTTTTCCCTGGCCAGGAAATATAAAGGCCAGGTGCTGTCTGTTTTAGCTGAAAAACGGGATAAAAAAAGCGGATTATTCATGGGCCGCTCAACGCATAATAAGCTGGTGTATTTTGAAGGAGTTGAAGAGGATTTGGGTTGTATTTTGCCTATACAAATTCAACGAACCTTTCCGTTAACATTTTATGGGGAGAAAGTTTCATGAAAAAACAAACAAAATGGATTGAAGTGATTCCCTACGGCATTGTGGGGGGAATGGTGCCTGGAGCTTCGGCCATGCTCTTTAAGAAAAAAAAGGGTGTGGATCGTTTTTCCATCTGGCTGACTGAACTGCAAAGCCGGATAGCTGTAGATCAGAGTTTGAACAAAGAACAGCCTTTTTCTTTTGTGCAGAAAATTTTAAAAGAAGAGGGCTATACTCCAAAAAGCTGCTTTTTCGTAGAATCAAAGAATGACAGAGATAAGGCTCTTCTCACCTTTCATGGCAAAAAGAAATCTCTGGAATTTTTTGCGGATGAAATTATTTCCTTTTGCATATTAAACGGATGTCGGTTTTTCTGCACAAAAGACTTTTTGGAAGGCTCCCGTCATGAAATTCCCCGGCGGTTTAAAGGGGATATTCTGGAGAAACGGCCTCATTATCTGAATTGATAATTATTATTTTCTCACTGAATTATACGCACTGATTGTGTTTGAATTTTTAGATTTCCTATCGCACCGATCGGGTTTGAAATTTGAGGTTTTCCGCTTACACAAGAAGAGCCTTTCCTGAAAGGATAGAGGGGTCAAAAGTGAATTCAGCTTTAACAAATTGATGAATTTTGTTGCTTTTAAGGCTTTAACCCAGTAAAGCTGAAGTACGCTGGTCTCGTTTGAAGATTTTTAAAATCAAATATTTTGGATTCCGGCTTTCATTCAAAAAGGGGAATAAATTGAAGCAAAGATCAGAAAGCTCACATCTATTTTTTATCATTTTATGGAGCTTGAATAATGATTAAGTCGGATCAAGATATCGCACTAACCTTTGATGATATCTCCCTTGTTCCGTCCTACTCTGAGATTTTGCCCGGGCAGGCAAACCTCCGCCATTCCATTTGTGAGGGGCTTTCACTGAATGTGCCCATTATCTCAGCGGCGATGGACACAGTGACAGAAAATACAATGGCTCGTGTAATGGCTCAAAGGGGCGGGTTTGGCGTAATACATAAAAACATGAGCATTGTGTCTCAGGTTCGGGAAGTGGAAAAGGTTAAAAAATATGAAAGTGGTATGATTTTGGATCCCGTCACTCTTTCTCCTGAAAGTCTTCTTTTGGAAGCTCATAGCATAATGGATAAATTTTCCTTTAGTGGTTTGCCGGTGACGGAAGAGGGGAGACTGGTTGGTATTTTAACAAACAGGGATATTCGTTTTGAAACAAATTTGGAACAGCCCATAAAAAAACTGATGACCCCGAAAGAAAAGCTGGTTACGGCAGATAAAAACATTTCCCTTGAGGAGGCAAAACAAATTCTGCACCGCCATCGGATTGAAAAGCTTCCCGTGGTGGATGGGGATTTTAAATTAATTGGCCTTATTACTATTAAGGACATTAAAAAAGCGACGGCTTTTCCGGAAGCGACAAAGGATAAACATGGCCGTTTATTTGTGGGGGCGGCTGTGGGAACCGGCCCGGACACCTCCGATCGAATTAAGGCCCTGGTAAAGGCGGGAGTGGATTTGATTTGCGTGGACACGGCTCACGGACATTCCAAAAAAGTGATGGAACGGGTGCAGGAAATTAAAAAAACAGCCGGTGTGTTTGTGATGGCGGGTAACGCTGCAACAGCGGAGGGTACAGAGGCGCTGATAAAGGCCGGAGCGGATATTGTTAAAGTAGGTATTGGTCCGGGCAGTATCTGCACCACTCGGGTGGTGTCCGGTGTGGGAGTTCCTCAAATCAGTGCCATTTTGGAGTGCTCCAAAAGCGCTAAAAAACTTAAACGATCCATTATAGCGGATGGAGGTATTAAGTTTTCCGGAGACATTGTGAAAGCGCTGGCTTTGGGAGCGGATGGAGTGATGGTGGGAAATCTTCTGGCCGGTTCCGATGAAAGCCCGGGAGAGATGGTCCTTTACAGAGGCAGGACTTATAAAGTGTATCGGGGTATGGGCAGTTTGGGCGCGATGAAAAAGGGAAGCAAGGATCGCTATGGTCAGGCAGATGTTTTTGATTCCGAAAAACTGGTTCCGGAGGGTATTGAGGGGCGGGTTCCCTATCGGGGATCAGCTAATGGAATTTTGGATCAACTGGTTGGAGGACTTCGGGCCGGATTAGGCTATACGGGATCACCGGACATTAAAACACTTCAACAAAAAGCAAAGTTTATTCGCCTGACACAACAAAGCTTAAAAGAATCCCATATTCACGATGTGACCGTAACAAAGGAAGCTCCCAATTACCGGATGGAATAAGTTT
>JAPOOY010000100.1 GCA_026713205.1 Bdellovibrionales bacterium | reverse complement strand
TCTATCAGGCATCAAAGAGGAAGACTGGCACATCATAAGCCGAAATAAGGTGTTTCTCAAAGCCCCCATAACCACACCTCAAGGGGGGGGATTTAAAAGTCTGAATGTAAAAATCAGAAAAAGTCTGGGGCTTTTCGCCAATGTGCGGCCTGTTCAGGCCCTGCACCCCTATGTAAAAACAAAGTTTCCGGAAATGGATGTGGTGGTCATTCGGGAAAATGAGGAAGATTTATACGCGGGAATTGAGCATCGGCAAACCCGGGAAGTGTTTCAGTGTTTAAAATTGATGAGTGTTCCAGGTTGTCAAAAAATCGCACGCTATGCTTTTGAGTATGCCAAACAAATGGGACGAAAAAAGATCACCTGTATGACAAAAGACAACATCATGAAACTCACAGACGGCACTTTTCATAAAATTTTTGATCAGGTGGCTAAAGAATATCCTGATATTGAAAGCGAACACTGGATTATTGATATTGGAGCGGCTAAGTTTGCCACTCAGCCTTCCGCTTTTGATGTGATTTTACTTCCCAATTTATATGGTGATATTTTAAGTGATGTCTCCGCGCAAATGGCCGGTTCTGTGGGTATTGGAGGCTCCAGCAATATCGGGGAAAGCCATGCCATGTTTGAGGCTATCCACGGTTCGGCGCCAAGGCGGGCCGGGCAAAATATGGCCAATCCCAGCGGCCTTTTAAACGCGGCTCTGCTCATGCTAAACCACATAGGGGAACAGGATACTGCAAAAAAAATTCATCATGCCTGGCTGAAAACCATAGAAGACGGTATTCACACCTATGATATTTATAATGAAAACACCAGCACACAAAAAGTCAGTACCACGGATTTTGGAAAAGCGGTGATTGAAAATTTAGGGGGGAAACCCAAGCAGTTGGTTTCTTCTTTTACTTCTGAAAAACGAAAACCCCTACAAATCCGGATTCCAAAGACACCCCATCAGGAAAAAACACTGGATGGCGTAGATGTTTTTGTTTGCGAAACAAACAGAGACCCTGAAGCGCTGGCGGATCAACTGAAAGAAGCCACCAAAGAAAATAAATTGATGGAACTGGAGTACATCACCAACAGAGGCATTAAGGTTTATCCAAATCCCAATCCGGCCACATTCTGCACCGATCACTGGAGATGCCGTTTCATAAAAAAAACACAAGATATAAAACCAACGGATATTATTTCCTTGTTACAAAGTCTTGTATCCGCAAAAATAGAGATTATCAAAACAGAAAATCTTTACTCCTTTGACGGAGAAAAAAGCTATTCCCAAATAGGTTAGTCCTGTCTCTGACTGATGATTATATTTCTTCGGTCTGAAAATTTCCAAAAGAGCCAAAAATCTGGTTTGCCCTAGAGGGTTATTAAGAACCGTTTTTTAGCTTATTGATTTCTTCTTTAGACAACCCTGTCACTTTGCAGATCAGGGAAATATCCAGTTTATTCTGAAGCATATTTAAAATCACTTCTCTGTCTCGTTCTTGCCGTCCCTCTCTCAGACCTTTTTTCAAGCCCTTCTCACGGCCTCTCTCTTCAATATGTTTTCTTATATCCATGTAACCCCCTTTTTTCAATAACCCCTGTTTAACAGCCTCCGCTTCAGCTTTCCGCCATATCTCCGGCTTTATTTTATAACCTGTCGCTAAGTATTCTATCACACTTAAAATCAGCTTGTCATGTTTCCCCAAAATATCCTGGGACAATCCAAAAAACCGCCTCAGAAAATCTAAATCCGCTTTTGAAGACCAGACCTCCCTTAACAAATACAAAGCGCCGCGGCTCTTGAAGCTCTGATCCTTAAATACTCTATCCAGCTTTGGATCATGGGCATCCAGCAACCTTATCTCAAAGTTTAGCATCCATTTAAAATAAAAACCAAAGAAAGTAAATATAAATCTTTTCATTGTTTAATTGAAATGATATTTAAACAGAGTTTGTATCTTTCAAAAGAAATTGATGGATACAGTCCGTTTTCAGACAATGAAAAAAAGATACTAAGAAGAGCAAAAGACTGTAGGAATAAACTTTTTCATTTTCAATTTAAAGAACTATTAAAAGAGATACTTGAGGAAAAACAGTTTAAAAAGACAATAAAAAAAAGAATCAGAAATGCTCCTCAATCTATTTCAGACACAATTGAAAAAGACAATAATGAGTTACTTAATGATATGAAAAACCAATTACATATTATTGTAAGATTACATGATATATTTGATTCTACTAAAGGAATAATCAAACAAAGACTACATATGCTTAATGAATTTATTGATAAAGGAGGTTTAGAAAACAAATGAGATGGCTCTTATTTCTTTCTTTTACTGTCCAACTATGGAAAAGTAACTGTCAAGTATATACTTCTCCATTAACAAGATTTTTTCCATCTTGCGTTACGGTCTCCTGATTACGGTTCTAAAAACATTCATTCAATTATAAACTCTAAAATAATTATTGAACCTATCTTTATTATTTCTTCAAAAAGTGAACCAGTATCTTCACATCCACCTATATTGACACTCACTTAAAAACAGTGGGTCATAATAAATCCGGAAAAACAGAGCAGGAACCAATCAACTTTGAAGCTGTGTGATTTTAATAAAAAACACCGGCTATTGGACAGTCTGGCTTTCTCTGCTCATTTCCAAAGAGACTGAATAAATTTAACAATAGAGTTTCTAACGGTTTCTGTTTGTAAGTTATCGTTATGATCGGTTTGTTCCAGCCATATATGTTTTTTCGGTTCATGAGCTGCTTCAAATAATCGCGCGGCAAATCGGAAAGGAATCACTTTATCCCTTTTTGAATGAATAAAAAGAATGGGGGATTGTACTTTTTGGATACGATCTTTGGAATTCCAAGTGTCCTTTAACAGCCAACGAACCGGAAGGAGCGGATAAACAGACTGCCCCACATCAGAAATGGAAGAATAGGCCCCATCAAAAATTAACCCTTTAACAGGATACTTAGCCGCCAATGCCACAGCCACCCCGGAACCCAATGACTCCCCTAACAAAATCACCTCTTTGGAGGATATCCCCTCTTTCCTTAAAAGCCATTCCAAGGCCAGAGAGGAATCAGAGATCAAATCTTTTTCCGTGGGCTGACCGAGGTTACCACCATACCCTCGGTAGCTAACCAATAAAACAGAATAGCCCTGATCCACTAAAAATTTAAATTTATAACCTCGTCCTTCAATATTTCCCGCATTGCCATGAAAAATAACGACATAAGGCCGACCTCTCTTGGCATACCAATGAGTGAGGGTTAGCTGATCCTCCGTTTGAGTTTGAACTTCAGAATAAACACCCTTTAAATTTCCCAACGAAGGACGGGCCTTCCAGGGGTAATAAAGCAATTTTCTTTGCAGAACATACATAATACCTACAAAAATTATATAGAAAAGAATAAAAACGGTTATGGCCTGAGAAAAGGACTTCATGTTCACTCTATTCTTAAAAAGACTTCTCCACAGGTCAACTTTAAATAAACTCTTATTCTATTCCTCTGGTTTGAATTTTGAGATTTTTAAACAAAGATAATGCTTACACCCTCCATTAAGAGAATAGAGGAGGCAAAAGTTCAAACATGCGTTTTGCCACAGAGCGACTTTCAGCCGCTACTGTGTCAAAGCCGAACTCACTTTTGCCTCCTCTATTCTCTTAATGGAGGGCTAACTTTATATAAATAGAAAACCGCAAAACTCAAACCGAATCGGATACTCTTATGAATGCCTCGTTTTTTATAAACAGAAAATCTAAAAAAATAACCTTCTCTGCGGAAAACCACAGGAACGGAAACCGAAGAGATTCAAACCAAATTGGATATATCCTAAAGTATTATTCTGCAATGAACCGATACAGGTTTTAGGTTTGATTTCCGAGATTTTCAAAAATGAATAAATTTATGATTTCCAGCTTGATTATTACAGAGAATCTCAAAACTCAAATCAGAGAAGTATGAATAACTCTTAAACATTTGAATTGACAAACGAAAGAAATACAGGCATTGATAAACTCATTCCATAAATTGGAGATATTACAACCAAACAACACTTTGAAAGTTATGAAATATAAACTGTTACTTATTTTGATTTCCATTACTCCGCTTGCAAACTGTGTAACAGCTGTAAAGCGTGATTTGCCTTCCTTCCTTTCACAAAAGCAAAAGTGCTATGACCGCCGGAAAGAACCCCATACCTTTATCGTGGATACCCATGTTCACTTCCGCCCTTTTGGAGGAAAGGCTATTCCGTTCACAGAATTAAATGAATACTTCAAAAAAACCGGCGTTTTATTTGTTAATGTGTATGGTATTGGTCAAACTCTTCCTGTTCACTCCAAGTGTATCTACTACCTGGATTGTCCGGGGGAACCGGCGCTTCCCAGTATTAAAAATGATTTTGTCAATGCGGCTAACTTTATTGAGTTTAAACCCCAAGGTGTCCACTATACCCTTTCAATGACTTTTCCCGATCTGGCCAATCCTGAAAACATTGTTGATTTGATAACCCTGTACGATAAAGAGTACCCTAAAACATTTAAATGGATGGGAGAAGTCAATTTAAATAAGCAAGCCTTGCTTAATAACCATCATCAACCGGCCTCTGAAAAACATATAGAAGGCTGGAAGGACTTTATGCAAATTCTTAAGGAAAGGAATATTCCCATCACCATTCATTCAGATTTAGGTAACGACGAGGAACCAACAAAATTCCTTCATCTTATGGAATATGTATTAACACTTTACCCTGAAAACAAAATTATATGGGCCCATGCCGGTCTTTCAAAAGAACTGAAAAAAATAGACGCGGCAAAACACATTCAAATAATGACAGCTTTTTTAAATAAGCATCCCAACCTCATGTTGGATATTTCCTGGCGTATTCTGGAAGACAATCACTTTGGAAAAAATAGAAAGTTGTATGTCGCTTTCTTAAATAAATACTCCAACAAAATTTTACCAGGGACAGACTTTGTAGCTTCACGAAAAAAAACTTTTAAGATTTATAAAAAAGAGCTTCAGGTTACGAGTAAAATAAACAAATATCTGAATGATGAAGCCTTCCGAAACATTGCCCTTGGAAATAACTACTTTCGTTTGATGAGCTTAAATTATCAGGCTCCTCCCATTTGTAAAAAATAATACTGAAAAATACAGATTTTTTAATCTTGTAAAAAAGAGTTGTACCGATCGTGCTTGAAATTTTCCGGTTTTTATTTAAGAGACATAGGCCCTTTATAACAGCCTATAGGGGTCAAAAATGAGTTCGGCTTTGACACAGT
>JAPOOY010000302.1 GCA_026713205.1 Bdellovibrionales bacterium | reverse complement strand
ATGTCTATCAGTCGGATTTTAATTTATGAAATCAAATGTTAACTATTATCGTATTTTGAATATTTCTCCCAAGGCCAATGGAGGGGAAATTAAAAAAACCTACTTAAGGCTGGCGCGTAAATATCATCCGGATAAAAACAAAGGAAACAAATTGGCTGAGAGGAAATTCAAGCAAATTAATGAGGCTTATCAAATTTTAAAAGATCCTCAAGCCAGAGAACTTTTTGATTCTAAATTAAAGCAAAAGATGTCACCCCCCCGTCAGGACACTATCACTGTTACCACTCCCGATTCTTTTAGATCCACACCGCCAAAACCACGAAAGTCGCCTCATTCTGTGCAGAAAAAAGAAGCGCCTTTGGATCTGGAAACCACATTAATCGTGTCTTTAGAAACCATTTGTCAAAACCGATCCTGTGTGATTAATTACTTGAAGCCGGAAAATGGCAAGGAGACAAAGTCTTCTTTTTCCATTCGCATCCCAAGGGGAACGCAATCCGGTGACTGGCTTCTTTTTAAGAACAAAGGAGGCGCGACAGGAAAAAAAGTATTTGGTGATTTATATGTTAAAGTGCAATTTAAACCCCATAGTTTATTTACAGTGAAGGATTGGGATGTGTATCTTGTTTGTCCTGTGCCTTTCCCGGATGTCTTTTTACGGAAAAAGGTCATTATACCCACACTCTCAAAACAGGAGGTTCAATTGAAAATTCCCGCAGGGGTTTCAAATGAAACAAGATTGAAATTAACAAATTTAGGTTTGCCAAAGAAACATTCTAAGGAATATGGAAATATGTTTGTAAGTATTCTTACAGATTACCCGCCAAATAAAAAACAGAAAATTCAAAAGGAAATAGCTGTTCTTAAAGGTGAGGATCTTAAGGCTTATTTAAAGCGGCAGGATGTAAAGAAATTACATTATTCCAAAGTGGAAAAATATAAGAAGTCTATTCAAAAAATGTATGAGGAAAGAAAGAAATGAAATTTGTGCGTGTCTTACTATTGTTTTGGGTGGCCTTGTGTTTATTGAATTGCCAGACATTTTTTCAGTGGAAGAAACCAAAGGCGAAACCCGCGCCTGTAAGTGCGAAAAAAACTTTAGCGCAAATTAAGAAGGAAGCGGGAAAAAAGCCTTTTCTTCAAACGCAAAAGGAGCTGGGAGCTTTTATTAAAAATAACAAACACAATGTTTTGGCTTTTGACGGATACCTGTTTATGGCCCAACTTTACAAAAAGAAAAGCCAGTTTTCTCAGTCCTGTCAAGCCTATAGAAGGGCTGTACAGCTTCCTTTCTCTCATCCTCTTCAGACTGAGGCGGTGTTTTCTTTAGCCCGTTGTTTTGTCAAACAAAATAAACCAAAAGAGGCCTGGAAACTTTTAGAGACTCATATTCAAAAACAGGACAACCCCTTTCCAATTAAGTATAAAGCGGCTCGTTTTCAGTGGGATTTGGTGCGTACAAAGAAAGGAAAGCGGAAACAGGATTGGAAGTTAAAAACGCTTTCTTTGTTAATCGTGACAGCGCAAACAGAGAAAGAAAAATCACGATGGAAGAAAGTGGCCGGAAGCTTCTTGGATGAATTGACTCATGAGGAAAAAAAAGATTTGGCTTCAAATAGCGGAGATTACGGTCTGCTTGAAGGAGAACTTTTATTTAGAGTGGCGGAAAGCAGTTGGCAGAGAAAAGAATTAAAGACAGCCAGATATTTTTTTAATAAAGCTTTATCCGCTCCGCTGCCTCCGGCTTTAGAGGCGAAAATCCGGCGCCACTTAAAAGTTTTGCAGGCTCATTTTAAAGTGAATCCTTATCTTATTGGAGTTGTTCTTCCTTTGTCAGGACATCGCAGGGCCTTGGGAGAAAAAGCCTTAAGAGGATTGTATATGGGATTGGGGCTGGATAAGGACTCACCCTGGCAGCTTGTGGTTATGGATAGCAAAAACCATCCTGATGTTGTGAAGGTCAATATGGAAAAATTATTTTACGATCATCATGTTATAGCTGTTGTGGGAGGACTGTCCGGGGAGACAGCGGAAGTTATGGCGACATTAGCTAATGAGTTTAATCTTCCCTGTATTTTGCTTTCTCAAAAAAATAAACTGACAAAAAATAGAAGGTTTGTTTTTCAGAACGCGCAAACCAGTGAAGATCTTGTCAATCGTCTGGTGGAGGATGTTAGGGAAATTTTACAACTGAAGAAATTGGCCATCTTTTATCCGGAGGATTCTTATGGAAAAGAATACTCTCAGCTTTTCTCTCAAGTCTTTGTGAAGTCCGGCGGTGATATTACGAAGAAGATTTCTTATCCCATTGATGAGGTGGATTTTAAATCCTCTCTAAAAGAATTGTTTGAGCTAAATAATAGAGAAAAAGAATACGAAAAATTAAAAGAGGAATACATGAAAAATCATCCCAACCTTTCTCCTCGATCCAAAAAACTGCGACCGGAGAATCTGTTAAAGCCGGAGAAGGATTTTGATGGAATTTTTATCCCTGATTCTGTAAGCGCCCTTAAGAAGATTACGGCTTATTTAAAATATTTTGATATTGGGGATTTATATATTTTAGGAACTAACTTATGGAAACCCCCTCATCTGCCTGATTTGCCGGATGATTTGCCTCTTCTTTTTACTAATACGCCTACGATGACAAAAAAGAAGCTTTATGCCTCCCCTTTTTATGTGAGTTATGTGAAAAACTTTAAAGCCGCTCCGGGTTTTTTTGAAAGACAGTCCTATAATGCCGCTTTGGCTTTGTCTATGGTTTTAGAAAACTCTCCAAAAACCCGTTTACGAATGACGGAGGAACTTAATAAGTTACAAACTCTCTCTGGCGCTTTTTATCCTGTCAGTTTGTCGGCAGATCGTGTTTTTACTTATCCTCTCAAGACTTATATTTTTCACAAAGGGAAAACCAAAGAATTAAACTCTAAAACACCTCTCCCCTTAGTCAAATAGCATACACTTCTTAAATCTTCAGGAATTATATACTTAAAGCCACATTTAAGAAAATGGGGATTTAAGTCAAATTATAGTTTCTTAAAAGCAAATTCAACGGGGATCACTTCCTTTTGCCATTCAAAGCTTTGTGTTTTTTTTATTTGCGGCATCAGGTATATAACCCCAAATCTTCAGATTCTTATCCCAAGACAACAAGCAACTCTTTTTTAGAGAAAATCAGTGAACAGACTGTTTCTGGAATGATTTTTGCATATTTTTCTCAGGAGGATTTTACAATGGATAATAAATCAGTAGGATCTATTAGAACCACTACACAAAAGAAAAGGGATTTTATCAAAAATCAAAATGAATGCTACCTTTGTGGGAATCATTTAAGTATTCATGTGGAGTATATTTCCTTTACTCGCTTTGTTGTGGAAAGAGCGCAGTGTGGTCATTGCATGACTTTGGTGCGGGTGCAAAATCATAGCGTTCAGTAGTTTGAATTATACCAATCGTGTTTGAAATTTGCGGTTATCTTATAGCAATCTGCCTTAAGTTTTTCGGTTTTTCAGAGGGAAGAAAGATTACCCCCTCCCTTAAGGAAATAGAGGGTTCAAAAGTTCAGACATGCGTTTTGCCACAGAGCAACCTTTGGTCGCTACTGTGTCAAAGCCGAACTCACTTTTGAACCCTCTATTTCCTTAAGGGAGGGCTAATTTCATGTAAAAGGAAAACCGAAAAATTCAAACCGGACCAGTGTAATCCTTCTTTCATCTGAAAACTCTCAAATTTCAAACCGGAACGGAATAATTGTTTATGAATCATTTTTTCAATAAAAATAGGAGAAACGGTAAAAATTGTATTTCATCTTTGGTGAAAAGTGTCAAATTATTGAACAATACTGTTTAAAAGCTGACAGAAATAGGGAACCGACAGTCCTTTGTTATTAACAATTTTTTGTTTAAGTATTAGAAATCTTTATAACTGTTTCCGCCATTTCTCTAAAATTGCCCTTTTTTGGGCTGAATCATTTGAAAAAAATTCTCTAAGGTAATAGACAATGCAATATAAAAGCTAGTCAAAAGTCGGGAACTATGGGCAATATACTAAAGAATGAATAGGTTGGATAATTTTGAGTTTAATGGATTTGAGCCGAATATAGAACTCAGACGCCAATGTCAGGAAATTTACAACCTGGTGGAAGATCGATCTCCCAGTGAATCCACAAAACAAGTCTCCATTACAAAGGTGTCCTGGGGTTATAAGGCAAATTTAAAGGTGACTTCCGCATCCTGTATATTTGAAGTATCCGTAAGGGAAAGGGAGCCTTCTCATCTCGTCAATGAGCTTTACAAAAGGTTTTCCGAAGAAATTATCAATTGGAACCGAAACCGGATTTTCTCCCCTTAATTTTTCAGCTTCATGTTAAACAAAAAGGAAAATCCTCTTTGGAATCTTTTATTTAATATCGTTATTCCCGTTATCATTCTCAATAAAGGCCATACTTTTTTTCCTAATAATGGCCCTCTTTATGCCTTATTGATAGCTCTTGCTTTTCCCTTCATTTACGGGTTGAAAGATTACTTCACAAATCAACATATCAATAAGATCTCTATTTTAGGTTTAGTGGGTATAGCCCTTACGGGAGGGCTTGCTCTTTTTCAATTTGAAGGTCATGTGTTTGCTATTAAGGAGGCTGTGATTCCCTTAATTATAGCTGTTTTTATCATAGGTTCTGTTTTTTATAGGAAACCTGTTATGTCTCTTTTTATTTTAAATCCCTCATTGTTTAAAAAGGATTTAATACTGTCACGGCTTAAGAGCAGTCAAAAGGAAGAGGATTTCAAAAAATTGTTAAATTTTACAACTTTTTGCCTGGGTGGATCTTTTGTTTTAAGCGCTATCATGAATTTTTTTGTGGCTCTATGGGTGTTTAAGGATATCAGTCATTTGGATTCAGATATGAAAAGTCAAATTCTCAATGAACAGGTGGCGGATATGCAGTGGCTGGGTTATGTCTTAATTGCCTTGCCGCTTTCTCTCATCATGGCCGGTATTTTATGGTTTTTAATAAAACGACTTAAGAAGATGACAGGTTTGGGCTTAAATGAAATTCTTTCCTCCGACATTTCCTGAAGAAAAATCTGAAAATTCAAACTGGAGGAGTATAACTGCAATGAGAATTGGCTTATAGGACAAATTCCCGGCTGTATTTACTTCGCTTGGGAGAATAGCCTCTGGATTTTTTTTGTTTTCTGTGCTGATTTCGTTTTTTTATGTAGTCCTTCGTCAGTTTCAGAAGTGTGTTTTGGTAGGTTTTTTGTTTCGCATCCCACTTTCTTTTAAGCAGAGATTTTTGTTTGGTAAAGCCTTCCGTGTTCCTTTCACTTAATCTCCTCTGCAATTTATTCTTTTTTTGTTTCCGGTAATGGTTGTAGTTTCTTTTATAACTTTTGAAAGCCTGTTTTCTTTCCCATTGAAAGCTTTTTTGCCATTCCAGATGTTCCGCGTAAGAAAGATTGGAGGATGAAGTTTCCCAAAAGAACTCTCCTCCAAAACAGGGAAAAGTTAATGAATATAAGATAACAAATCCTATCATTCGGCTGATTTTTCCGGAAAAAGCTTTCATGGTTTTTTGGCCGCCTGATAAAATATCAAGAATACTCTCCAATTTTCCTGGGGTGGTTTTATGTATTTCCGTGAATTGACATTTTTTACAGATGACAGTGGTAAATTTTCTATTTTGAAAATCAAATATCCTTAATAAAAACTTACCACTTGTGGCGGGAAATTGATCTGTTTCGTATTCATAATGGTTGCATTTTGAGCAGCGCCAATTTTCATGTTTCATTTATTATCTCCTTTTGAAGATAGGAGTTGTTTCTGAGTGAGGAGATCCTCTTTTTCAGGAGAAATGACAGTTTATCGTTTTCATTGTTGAGTTGTCAATTGTTTCCCCTCTATGAGCCTGGGATATTGTTTTGAAAATTCAGATTTTTTTTGAAAAAATACAGCCAAAGATGATGTTGTTCCCATTGTCAAAGCAGTTTATAGGCCTCTGTCATATCCCGAATGGACCGAAGATGATGTTGTTCCCATTGTCAAAGCAGTTTATAGGCCTCTGTCATATCCCGAATGGACCGAAGATGATGTTGTT
>JAPOOY010000276.1 GCA_026713205.1 Bdellovibrionales bacterium | reverse complement strand
CCTTTATAACAGACTATAGGGGTCAAAAATTCAAACATGCGTTTTGCCACAGAGCGACTTTCAGCCGCATCTGTGTCAAATTCGTGCTCATTTTTGACCCCTATAGTCTGTTATAAAGGGCCTATGTCTCTTAAATAAAAACCGGAAAATTTCAAGCACGATCGATATACCTGTCCCATTGTTTTTTTGACGGCTGGCAATGACAAAAGAAAGCATCTATGTTTTTATAACAAGTGCTGTTTTTATGAATGATAAGGAGAAAAAATTTGAAGCAAACCGAAAAACAGAAACAAATAAATCCTATCAGGCAAACCCATAACACTGAAATAAGATTTATAAACAAAAAAAATCCACAATCTCCCAGGGAAAACGGTGTTCTCTCTCAATGGAAAGGGGCTATCCCTTTTCAAAAAAGTTTGGAACTTCAGGAGGAACTCAAACCTCTGGCAAAAAAAAATCCGGGTTTCTTTTTGGGATTTGAAAGCCGCCAGGGAGTGATCACCAAAGGACTGGGAACAGAAGAAGAGGATATTTTATGGTCCGACAAACAACTGAAAGAAAAGCAGATAAATGTTATGTCCTTAAAACGAGGGGGAAGAGCCACTCTCCATGCTCCCGGACAGTTGGTCATCTATCCCGTTATCCATTTGGCTTCCTTCAAATGGCAAATAAAAGATTTTATCTTGCTTTTGGAAAGCATTACAAAAGAATTTCTTCTGGATTTGGGTATTACCTCTGAAAGAAAGGAAAAGTACAGCGGCCTTTCAACATCAAAAGGAAAGATTGCCTTTTTTGGTATTCATGTTTCAGAGGGTGTCAGTCAACATGGCCTTTCCATCAATGTGAGTAATGATTTGGGCTTATTTCACTCTATAAGAAGTTGTGGAATAAAAGACAGGCCTCATGACAGGTTAATTGATCATCAAATCCCTTTTTCAATAAAAGAGTTATTTGAGAAGTGGACAGATCAGGCAAAACCTATTTTTCATCCACTTTATCACAATTAGAAAGATACAAAACTTTTTCTTCGGGAAATTGAATCCAAACCTTTAAATCACCGGTAAATTCCCAATTTGCCAAAGGAGATAAATCAATCTGCTGCGGCCTTGTTACACGCCTTGGATTCGCATTTGGCGGGATTGAAGCAGATGAGAACTCCGCCGCACCTGGAGAAGATGGAGAATCCTTCGGCTTACCGTCAACACCCGGCAAAGACGGAGGCTTCGCCTGCGAACCGATAATGGCAGAAGACGCAGGACCCGCTACCTGCACAGGAGTGGATGGAGGATCTTCGGCGGCAAGGGGCGAGGAAGGTGGCTCCTTCGGCTGCTCAGCAATAGACTTTGAGTTATCTGTATCCATTAATTTCTTCTGAATGGATCCTTCATAAATAACCCACACAATACACTCTTTATCCTTATCCGCCGGACACCAGTTCCCATATTCTTCCGACCCATCATACTCATAGGGAACAAACAGATGACCCTCATAAAAAGTGATCTTACTCTCGCCACTATTCATAATGTCAAATTCTGACCGCCAATCAAAGATCTGATCGAACCAATTTTCATGTTCCCTATCCTTAATGACTTCCTCTATGGAAAGTGGTTTTTCCGAACCTTTTACAACAAAGCTGCTGCTTAAAGAAGGCACATGATTATCCTTACTTACTATGTGATCCTCTTTAAAGTCACACATCCTCGATCGCTCGAAGGCCCATTCCATCTGCTCTAATGTCAGAGGGGGTTGTATATTTGGGATGTTGATGTTTGGATTCCCCGGTAAAGGGTTAAGAACAACTTGTCCGGGTCCTGTTGCGCCCGTCCCACCGGGATGGGTGGAGGACTGGTCATGACGAGTTATATCGGGAGCCGGTGGTGTATCGGAATCACAGGCCGCCATAAAAATAACAACTAAAAAAGAAAAATATAAAGATTTCATAAAACTCCCTTAATTCAATAATCTGAAAAAATTCAAAAGTTATGATCTGGGGCATTTTACTTATATAAGCCTATTTTTGTCAAGCAGTAAATGGTATAAAACCCTCTTGATAATGTGTTTTAAGAATTTTTCCTTAGTTTACGCGTGTTTTATATAATGACTTTAAATATATCCGATAATCTGAAAATAAAATATACTGGTCCGGTTTGAAATTTGAAGGTCAAGAAGTCTGGGAGACTTATTGACAAGATGAAAGAATACTTCCTCCCTTCCTTAAGAAAATAAAGAGACTTTCTAAAAATGGCATATGATACTGTTAAAATAACTGAAAATTCAGGAATTATATACTTGAATCCGCATTTAATAAAATGGGGACTTAAGTCAAATTATAGCTTATTAAAGACAAATTCAATGGGGATTATCTCCTCTTGCCATTCAAAGCGTTGGCTTTCTTTTATTTGCGGCATCAAATATATAACCCCCGAAATTTCAAACCGGAGGAGTATAACATCCCTTATTTTTTTGAAATTAAATGAATAAATTCCCTGTAGGCCTCCAGACTATGGGTGTTATGAAAAAAGATATTCGCCGAGCGGGACAAGAGCCATCTTTTCACAAAATTAAAATGGAGAAACTCTGATTGGCGGTACAAATGATAAGTGGGAGAATTATTGAGATAAAATTTCTGACCCATTTGATATAACTTCCATCCTAGATCCGTATCTTCAAATCCGTAACAGGTGTAATTTTTACGAAATCTTCCCGCTTTCCTGAAGAGGGCTGTGTTTAAACACAAGGTATTCGTGGAAACATATTTCCAGGGAAGTTGTTTTTCATTCCAACCCTCTCCACTGGCATAAAATTTTTCCCAATAACCATTTCCCTTCACAAAAGTATGTCGGGAAGAGTTGATTTTCCGATAATCCGTTGGCGCTCCTTTTTTTAAATGAAGACGAGGATGTTGAATCACAGGGTGTCTTTCCAGCATTTGAACAATGGATTGAAGATAATCTTCTCCCACAATGACATCCGAATCCAAAAAAGCCAATCTCTCACCTTCCGCCTGTTTAACGCCCAGATTTCTCGCCAAACCAGCCCTAAAACGATGATCTCCAAATCGGTGTTTTTTCTTTCGGGGAAAGGAAATAAATTTAAAATTTATTT
>JAPOOY010000300.1 GCA_026713205.1 Bdellovibrionales bacterium | reverse complement strand
CGTGTGCTCTTCCGATCTTGAATGTCTCCAATAGAGGCCGCACTTATCAATGCTTGACTCAGTTGCTGGTGTTCCGCTTCTGTTAAAGCCTTTGCCCCGGAATCTGAACCCTTTTTTCTCTCATCACCACAGCCTACCAAAAAGAACAAGATGATTATTATAACAATTCCAAATTTTTTCATTCACATCCTTAATTAAGTTTGTATCTTCCTTTAATGATAATCTCCTGTAAATCCTTTCGGAATTTTTTTCCGCTGTCTTTATTATTATTTATAAAAAGTCATTAGTTGCTTTCCGTTAGATGCACAAATTATTTATTCTTCTTCACTACTGCCCAATAGCCCCCTTTATCCGGGCCAATCCTTTTCAAATAGCCTTCCCTCTGAAGTTTTTTAATAGCTCGTTTAATTGCACTTTCTGATTTATCCATTTGTTGCATTAATTCTGAGACTGTCATGTTTCTGTTCATAGCCAGTAAAGATAAAATTCTTTCTGGCGTTTTCAGTGGCGTTTTCAGTGGCGTTTCTTCTGAAATATCCTTTTTTGTCAGTTTTTCAGCCATATCTGCGTCATGATTCTTAAATTCCACATAAATATCTGACTCAGAACCCCCTATTTTTGGCTCTGGCGCTCCATAAGCCACACAAGCTTTTTGCATCTGAATAATACCTCTTCCCCATGTCTCAATCATATTAGCCCAGAAAAACACCCGAGCTATATCAGGGTTGTATGGTTCAGATTGTTTCTTTGAAGTCAAATCCTTTACTGTCCAGCCTGCTTGAAGCCGACAAGTATTTCTGAAAACAATTTTATCAGGATAGACCCGAATTTGAATAGGCGCTCCCGATCCATAATTCCTATGAACAACGGCATTGATTAAAGCTTCCCTTAAAGCGCTTTCCGGCACCGGATAGCTTTCCACTCTATATAATCCTCTGTAAGAAATAAAAGCTTTTAAGTATTTCGTTAAAAGCAGTTTCATTGTCTCACGCACTTGAGTAAATAAATTCCCTGTTCGTGATCCCCATTTCAACTAGACAACCCGATCCATCAATTTCCTGTATTCCACAAGAACCAGTCAGAAGCTCTATTGAATTAAAGAACCCAGTGTTCCGGTGATTTTGATAAAAATGCCTGGATTGCAATTCCATTCCCTCCTACAATCAATTTTCGTGTTGGGTGAAAAGCGGAGGAAAAGGCTTTCATGCCGGAAAATGAACCACGGGAGCGTTGACTTTTTACCTCTATTGCTGTGAGTTTTTTTCCTCCACGCACAACAAAGTCCACCTCTTGGTTGCGATCTCTCCAATAAAAGACCTCATAAGAACCCTTTACACTTCCATTCACTAAATGAGCGCCAACAGCTGATTCTACAAGGCGACCCCAAAATTCCCTGTCCGATTGGGCGGCAGTGATATTCTGTCCTGAAAGAGCCGTCATCAAAGCTGTGTTGAGAATCTGCATCTTTGGACTGGACCCCCGCCGCCTCGCCGTTGAACCGGCATATTTCTGCAAGCCCATAAGCATACCGGCCCCTTCAAGCAAATTAAGATAATGAGCTAATGTTGTGGCATTACCTGCACCTTGAAGTTGACCCAACATCTTTGTATAAGAAAGTATTTGACCGGAATAAGCACATCCTAACTCAAAAAGCCGTCTCAAAAGAGCGGGTTTGTCCACACGGGAAAGCAATAGCACATCCCTTGCAATCGTTGTTTCTATAAGAGAGTTACGAATATACCCTGACCAGCGGTCCCCGTTTTTTATTAAAGGTGTGGCTCCCGGATAAGCTCCGTAAAACAGATATTGATCCAGTGTCCAGTTAAAAGCCTTCTTCATTTCTGAGAAACTCCAGTGAGGCAAATGCAAAGTTTCAAACCTTCCAGCTAAACTTTCCGTAAGACCCTGTCCCATAAGAAGAGGAGCTGATCCCAACAAAATAACTTTTAATGATTTTTGATGTCTTGAATCCTCATCCCAGAGTTTCTTGACCTTTTCCGCCCAATTTGGAATTTTTTGAATTTCATCCAAAATTAAAAGAGCTTTTTTCTGTTTTGATTCCTTAGTAAGTAGCCGTGCTGTATTCCACTGAGCTTCAATCCATTCAATATGGCGAAGAGTTGGCTCATCAGCGCTGGCAAAGTGATAGGGCTGTTTTAGTTTTGAAACAGTTTGTGTAACCAAAGTGGTTTTTCCCACCTGACGGGAGCCGGTAACAACCTGAAGAAAACGACGCGGCTCATGTAAACGAAGACGCAACTCTTTTGATTGAGGTCGGATAAATTTCAAATTATTCATTATACTGAGTAATTTTACTCAATGTATTGAGTAATTTGCAAGATATTTCTGAAATACTTTTAGTGAAATAAGGCTTATTTTAGTAAAACCATCTCCCACGATGGGATATTTGAATGGAATCTACCACCGTGGTGGGATGAAACCTGCATTTTTCGCCGTTTATTCCACGGTGGGATGGATTAATGTTTTTGTCTCCCACTTCGGCGCCGAAGTTAAAGATAAATCCTTAAAATTTAAACCTGAAAGAATATCTTTTTTTATTCCTGTTCTTTGAAGACAGTTTTAAATTCCTCTAAATATGTTTTTAATTCCTCGCGGATTTCAGGAGTTATTTTTTTCTCTTTTTTCAGGGTTTCCAGAAAAGAACTGTGCTTGTTGTTTAAAAAAATCAGGAAATCTTTTTCAAACTTCTGAACTTGAGACACAGGTATATCATCCACAAATCCTCCTGTTGCAAAAAAGATCACGGCGATTTGAGCCTCAACAGGCAGTGGTTGAGCCTCCGGTTGTTTTAAAATTTCCACCAGCCGCTCTCCACGGGCCAACTGTTTTCGGGAAGATTCATCCAGATCGGAAGCAAAGGCGGCAAAAGATTCCAAGGAGCGAAACTGAGCCAAATCCAGCTTTAAAGTTCCCGTTGCTTGCTTCATGGCCTTAATCTGAGCCGCAGTTCCCACACGGGAAACGGATTTCCCCACATTGATGGCCGGACGGATGTTTTTATAAAACAAATCGGATTCCAAAAAGATCTGTCCATCCGTAATGGAAATAACATTTGTGGGAATATAAGCGGAAATATCTCCGGCTTGAGTCTCCACAATGGGAAGAGCCGTTAAAGATCCTCCTTTTTCTTTATCACTCATCTTAGCCGCTCTTTCCAGAAGCCGGGAGTGAATATAAAAAATATCTCCCGGGAAAGCCTCCCTTCCGGGCGGCCGTCTTAAAAGCAAAGAAAGCTGACGATAAGCCTGGGCCTGTTTTGTTAAATCATCATAAATAATAAGCGCATGCTCTCCCCGATCTCTGAAGTATTCCGCCATAGTGACGCCGGCATAGGGAGCCAGAAACTGCAAGGGAGCGGGATCGGACGCTGTGGCCGATATCACCGTGGTGTATTCCATCGCACCGGCCTTTCTTAATTTCTCCACAATCTGAGCCACAGTGGATTGTTTTTGACCAATGGCCACATAAAAGCATTTCACCCCCTGACCTCTTTGATTAAGAATGGTATCAATGGCAATGGTTGTTTTTCCTGTTTTTCTGTCACCGATAATTAATTCTCTTTGCCCCCGCCCAATGGGAATCATGGAGTCAATGGCCTTAATACCGGTTTGAAGAGGCTCGGACACCGGCTGTCTGGCAATAATCCCCGGAGCCTTTTTCTCCATAGGTTCAAATTCCTTAGAATCAATGGCTCCAAGTCCATCCAGGGGTTGTCCCAAGGTGTCCACCACCCGGCCCAGGAGACTTTCCCCT
>JAPOOY010000299.1 GCA_026713205.1 Bdellovibrionales bacterium | reverse complement strand
TTTTGGTTCGTCCTCCTTTAAAGATCAAAAAAATAAAGGGGCTTAAATTAAGTGGTCCCCTTGGATTCTGCAATCCTTACCTTACATTTCAATATGCGGAATTTCGTTATGCTCTTTTTGCTTTGGCTCATCATCCCCGGTATGGCTCTTTTCTTTTGGTGAACACTCATTTTCATCATGGTGTGGAGTGGAGTGATCCCGTGCGTGAAAAAATAAAGCATTGGGAGGTATCCGGCGTTCTTACATCCTCTCAAAAAGAAGAACTGGAGGAAACAATTGAAACTTCTAACAAGAGAAGGGAAGAAGAACTGAAAAATCTTTTTTCCCAGGTGAAAGAATTACAAGAACATTATGAAAATTTGCCCCTGATACTTTCGGGGGATCTCAATTCAACAATCAGCTCCCCCATTTATAAGAACATTGTTGAGACTCATCAATTAAAAGACAGTATGGAAATTTATTCCCCCATTCCCTATACCTGGAATCCTGAAGTAAATAGTAAAAATCATAAATATACGGAAAAGTTTGATGTTCCTGTTCCCACCTTTGATAAAGAGGAAGTAAAATCTTTTTTTAAAGAATATGATAAACGGCAAAGACGGATAGATTATGTTTTTGTCAGCCCGAATATTGAAGTTCTCTCTCATACTCTTTTTGCCGATCAGCCTGGTGAGCAGGGAATCATAGGCTCCGATCATTTCGGAGTTATGGTTTCCATAAAAACACAGCCATGAAGTTTTGAGATTCTGAGCTAAAAAGCGAGGCTCCTTTTTTTGTTAAAACCCAGATCAGACCTCCATTGGAAAGTCCCTACGAGGAAAAAAGCCAGTCCTCTTTTTTTAAGAGACGAAGTCTCCTTAAAACAGTTCTTGTGTTAATGCCGTTAAAAATGAGTTCCCGGATTTGCTGAGTTGAGAGGATTCCAAAATTTTCCAACCTCTCCAAAAGAAACCAATCCCTTTTTGTAGAAGGATACCAGTTGCTTGCTCTCTTCTTTGTTGAGCAGGTTTTTAAAATAAACTGGATGTTTCCCTGATCTGCAAAGTGACAGGGCTGTCTAAAGAAGAAATCCATAAGCTAAAAAACGGTTCTTAATAATCCTCAATAAGAAAAAAATGTGCGTGATTTTTGCGTGATTTTCCGAATACCAGCGGTTATAAGAGGTCTTGAGCGGTTATCAACGGGATGAAAGAGTGGCTTTTCGTTTGGTTTCGGGCCTGTTGACCTGTCTTAAGTTACACCTCCTCAATCCTGCTTTCTCCACCATTATATTTTTAACCTGGAGTGCCTTTTTGTGACCAAAGTTTTTGGAAAATTGTTGCAATACCCTTAATAATAGCATGAACCACTTAGAAGAATCGGTAATAATTATGGGCAATGTGCTTTAAGAATTTGTGAAAAAATAAATCAATATGAGTCAACTTTTACTCAGTAAAAAATCCTTCTTCCACCTCAAAATAAAACTGAATATATTCATTTGTTTTCTTTATTAAGGTGGCTCAAAAATCTCAGTTGCTTTTGAACCCCATTTATAGACTGTAAAATGTATCTCTGGAAAAGCCCATTACCTTACAGGCTCTTGACACATTGCCGAGTTGTTCCGCCAGGTTCAGCAGACCAACTTTATTTTTTATGATTTTTCTGTTAGTTTCTATCATGGGTTACCTCCTTTATGTTTTGATAGATTTACACTTTCATCAAAACGGACCCTGCTTTGCGTTTTTTTATCTCCTCCAATTAACAAAAGAATTATCTTATTTCCTTCTTCTCCAAAATAAACTCTCAATCCGCAATTTAAATACATAAATCCTGAAAATTCAAATACGATGGATATAAATTATGGTATCAAGGATAAAAAAAACTTATCAAATAAATCAGAAAAACCGGAAAAATTTACACAAAACATACTTAATCTTGATAAATTGAAATTCTGAGCGTTAAAATCCGTTGTATCTGTCATTCCTTTGATAGCGGAATCCGGAAAGAGAATATGAAATTTTCAAATATAAAGAGCGGTAAAATGAAGCAAAGACAAAAAACAAACATTTTGACAAAAGCTTTAATCAGCCTACTCTTTTGTTCCAGTCTATGTGCTGTGTCTGAATCGATGAATAAAACAAACACCAAATGCAAGCAAGCCTTCACCGCAGAAAGATATACAAAAGCAATAAAAGATTTTAGGTCCCTTTTTCTGTTGGGAGAATTTGCATTTGCTTTAAAAGACGGGGAAGATTTATTTATCGGGGAAACAGGTCTGAAAACATTAAATCCTCTGTATTATGAGAATTTAGCGGAAATGTTATATCCTATCTTTAAATCCAACCAACAGGGGATTATTGCCGTATCCACTGTAAGAGAGGCTTACCGTCTAACTGAATTTCTCAGTAGGGCTTTTACACAAATGAAATTTTCACCCTACTATGAGGGTATGGATAATGCCGATAAGCAAAAAATAATTAATGCCTTTCAATCCAGACGAACTTCATATCATTCGCATTATATTGTAATGGTGGGAGACTTTGATAAACTGCTAGTGGAAAAAAGCTTACCTTATCTCAGCTCCTACATTGATTTGAACGGCAATACCACCTTTCTGCAAAAATTGGATCAAACTCTTTGGGTTTACCCCGGCCAGACATCTTCTGAAGTTTTGTTTTTGCTAAACCCTGACTTTAAAATTGAGACAGAAATTGGAAAAGTTTTTGCTTGGTCCGAGATTAAAAAGAAGATTTCCTCCTCAAGCCGTCACTTTGAAGAGAAAATGATTGATCTGGGCTGGCAAGGTCAATCGTCAAAAACAAGAAACGATCTGGCAAAAAAAGGAGCGGTTTTTATAAAACAGGAAACCCATTTTCTTTCCTACAAGAGAGCCTTACAAAAAGTCCAATCTTTCGGACTTCGTTCCAACACAGAATATCAGGTTTGGCAAAAGGACCACCCTGATATGCCTGGAAATCCTGAAGAATTTTTTAGAGACAAAGGTTGGACAAACTGGTATGACTTCTTAGGGAAAGTAAAGCCTCCAACTAAGTCTAAAACTAAACTCCTTTTTGAAGAGGCTCAACAAAAAGTCCAATCTTTCGGACTTCGTTCCAGAGCAGAATATCGGGTTTGGCAAAAGGACCACCCTGATATGCCTGGAAATCCTGAAGAATTTTATAGAGACAAAGGCTGGACAAACTGGTATGACTTCTTAGGGAAAGTAAAGCCTCC
>JAPOOY010000297.1 GCA_026713205.1 Bdellovibrionales bacterium | reverse complement strand
TGACTTAAATCTCGGCGGCGGAAAAGCGGTGATTATTGGAGATCCGGAAAAAGACAAAAGTCCGCAGCTCTTTAAGTCTTTCGGTTTATATGTGTCTTCTCTGGGCGGAAGATATATCACAGCAAAGGATGCGGGCGTGACCACTGAGGATCTTCAGAAGATCAGTCAGGGGACTCCCTATGTGATAGGTCGTCCGGAGAGTTATGGAGGCGTGGGGGATCCCAGCCGTTCCACGGCCTTGGGGGTTTATTACGGAATACTTTCTGCGGTTAAATGGAAGTTAAAAAAAGATTCTCTTGAAAATTTAAAAATTTCCGTTCAGGGAGCCGGGAGCGTGGGTTTTGCTCTCATAGAGCATTTGGTGAAGGAAAAGGCGGAAGTTTATGTTTCAGATGTAAAAGATACCATACTGGATCGGGTAAAGAAGTCTTTTCCTTCCATTAAAATCGTAGAGCCTGATAAAATTTTGTCTATCCCCTGTGATGTATTTTCTCCCTGTGCTTTAGGAGGAGTGATTGACGGGACGGCTTTGGATATAATGGATTGTTCCATTATTGCTGGCGGGGCCAATAATGTGTTAAGTACTTCTTCTATGGCTGAGAAAGCAAAAGACAGAAAACTGTTATATGTTCCTGATTTTATCATTAATAGTGGGGGATTGATCTATGTTTTTGCCGGTCTGCCTCCTCTTAAATCTTCCGAATGGATTGAAAATAAAATCAAGGGAATCTACAATACCTTGACACGGATTTTTCAAATGTCAGAAGAACAGGATATTACAACGGGGGAGTGTGCTTTTCTTTTATCGGAAGAGAGAATGGATGATGTTGATCCATCCTCTTTTTATCTGGGAGGATCAAAAAATGGCGGATAAAGGTTTGGAGCAAAGGGTTGCTTCATGGATTCAAAAACATTTCAGGAATATCCTTTTTGGAATAGGTTTTATTTGCGTATCGGGACTTTCCGCATTTGCCTGGTTTCAATGGGAAGAATATAGGGAACAAAAGGCCTACAACCGGATTTATATCCACCAATCCGCTTTTGAAAAGGCCTATAAAAAAGCAAATGGAGACAATCACAAAAGAGGGGCGAGGAGTGTCGTGGATTTTTTTAAACCAAAGAAGGAAGTTCCTTTTGTTTATTCCAATGAAATGAAAACAAAGGCCGGGCAGTACGAGGATGCAATTCGATCAAATCAAAGCGCTTTAGCCGGTGCGGCAGCCGCTATTGATCTGGCTGATTTTTATTATCAAGCCGGAGAAAAAGAAAAAGCCCTGGCTCTTTTATCTTTGTTTTCCCATCGCCAGCAAAAATTTCTTCTTTCTCTTTTCGGTAAAAATCGCTCTTCATCAGTTTATACATTACTTCGTTTGCAACTGGCCGGTTTTTATATGGATAAAAAAAACTGTGAGAAGGCCTTACCTCTTCTTTCCATGATTACAGAAACAAAAAGCGCTCAGCCTTTTCACCCGGAGGCCTGGCTTCAAAAGGGGCTCTGTTATGAGGAGATGAAAGATGTTTTTCGGGTGGAGGAAGCTTACGGAACAATCAAGGCAAACTATCCTGACAGCCCTGTAGCTCAGACAGCTGAGGTGTATCTTCGGCTTTTTAAAATCAGTCAAAAATACAATAAATGAAATACATTCTCTTAATATTTTCTATTTCTTCTCTTTTATCCTGTTCCCTTATAACAAAAAGGAAATCTACGGCTATCCGATCTCTTTGGACTGTGAAGGCGGGCGTGTCCTCCTCTTCTTTACGGACCCGTTTATTTCATAATACCTCTCCGGTCTTTGCCGGTGAGTTTGTTATTCAGGGGAATGGCTGGGACGGCATTCAGGCCTTTGAAAAGAAGAGTGGAAAACAGGTTTGGGTTTATAAGATTAAAGGGGGTGTTTCCAGTCCCGTTACAGTTTCCGGAGATAAAATTTACTTCGGTGGTGCGGATGGTTTTGTTTATGCCTTAAAAGCAAAGACCGGACAAATGGTTTGGAGATTTTTTACAGGTTCGGAAAACATGGGAGCCCCTGTGGTGCAAGGGAAAGGGGTTTATTTTGTGTCCTCCAGCCAGAAGATTTATGCTTTGTCTGAAAAGAACGGAAAGCTCCTTTGGCTTTATGCCGGACCTGCTCTTTCCGGTGATTTTTTTATTCGGGGAAGTTATCGCCCGGCCGTCTCCAAACACATTCTTTATGGTGGTTTTTATGAAGGTTCCCTTGTTGCTCTTTATATAAAAAACGGACGACTTAAATGGAAGAGAAAGCCTGTTTCCGCCCTTTCTTCCAATCCTGCTCTGTCCCGTGGGCTTTTTTTAGAGGGGCCTTGTCTTTTGGCTCCCGTATTTGGAGAGGGATTATTTTGTTTAAATCCAAAAACAGGTCGCACTCTTTGGAAAGGGGCAGGGGGGGAAACCAATCCTGTGACAAAAGGCACACACCTTTATCAAGGGGATAAGGAGAAGCTCTATTCTCTGAGAAAGTTTGATGGAAAGATCAATTGGAGTGTTAAAGCCAAGGCCTCTGTAACGCCGTCTCTTTATAAAAATGTTTTACTTTATGGTCTTTCTTCAAATGGAAAAATTTATGCTGTGGATTTCAATACCGGTAAATTGATTTTAACCTTTCCCTTTGGTCGGGGGCTTTCCGCTCCTATCACTGTGGATCATGAAGCCGGAGAGGCTTATTTCTTTACTGTGGATGGGCACTTACATAAAGTGCAGTTGATATTTTAGAGCTTTCCGACATTATTCGTTTCCTGACGATTTTATCTCCTTTGGTTTGAATTTTGAGGTTTTTCAGGTGAAAGAAGACTTATACTCCTCCAGTTTGAAAGTTTCCGGTTCT
>JAPOOY010000295.1 GCA_026713205.1 Bdellovibrionales bacterium | reverse complement strand
CATATTGTGTGTTAAAAAACAGAGTTTATACATTAACATAGGTTTTATTAATAGGAGTGCTGTTTTAAATAGACGACTCCAACTCTTATTGATTTTTCCTTTAACTTAGGAGTTAAAAATGAAAACAACTTTACTTTCAGCTTTAATAGCTACTCTTATATCCTCGTTTGCGTTTAAGCCGGTGATGGCTGTTCCAAAGACAAACCCGGATATCAGTGTGAATGTCCTTCTTCTTGGAAAGAAATCCTTTGGAAACAAAGAACATGAAGAAAATCATCAGGAAGCCCATAAAGAAGAACACGGTGAAGAAAATCATGAGGAAAATGGAGAACATGAAGAGCCTGAAGGAGAGCATAGTCATGGTTTAAATGACGGTTTTTCCATTCAGGAAGTGGAGATTTATTTTAAATCCAATATTGATCCCTACTGGACAGGAAATGTCTCTTTAGGGATATCGCAACATGGAGGAGAATTTGATTTGGATTTGGAGGAGGCTTTTGTGGAAAGTCTCTTTATCCCTGAACTGACTGTCAGACTGGGTAAATTTTATGCCTTTTTGGGAAGACATAACAACTTACACACACATTATTATCCCTTTATTGATCCGCCTTTAATTAACCAAACTCTCTTTGGTTTTCATGGGTGGAACGGTTCAGGAGCTTCTTTGGCGTATCTTTCCCCTCTTCCCTGGTACAGTGAACTCATTGTGCAGGGTTTTTATTCTCACTCAACGGAAGAGAATTTTTCCGGTGTTTTGTTTTTTAAAAATCTCTGGGATTTAAGTGACCAGTCCACTTTAGAGTTGGATTTATCCTATGGAACAGGAATCAAAAAATATAAACATCTTTATAATGCGGCTTTGGTTTGGAAGTGGAATGCTTCGGAAAATGCAAAAACACAAAGTGTGGCCTGGACAACAGAGCTGACTCAGGCCTTTGAAGATTCCTCTTCAAAAGGGGTGGGAGGCATTAGCTCTTATATTCAATGGCAGGCTTTAAAAAATTGGTGGTTGGAAGGAAGAGCGGAATATATAGGCCCGAAGTTTAACTCTATAGATATTCAAAAGTATTCCCTGCTCGTGGCTTTTGCGGCAACGGAATATTCTGCAATTCGTTTGCAATACTCCGCCAGTTTGGAAAAAGAGGGGCATTGGAGTCACAGTGTTTTCCTTCAAAGTAACATGAGTTTGGGAACACACCCGGCTCACCTTTATTAAGGAAGGGGATAATCATGAAAGAAAAGATATTATTTTTATTTTTTTTAGTCGGTTTTCAAGTGGAGGGAAAACTCAATGTCCTTACGACAACAAAAAACATTCATTCTTTGACAAAAAGTATTGCAGGAGATCGGATTCATTTGGAATCTATCCTAAAAGGACCGCAGGACCCTCATTACATCGCTCCTAAACCCTCTTATATGATCAAGGCCAGAGATGCTGATCTGATCATTCTTGCCGGTATGGAGTTGGAGATTGGATGGCTTCCCAACATTATTCAGGGAGCGCGCAACCCCCGTATTCACCAGGGGCAGTCAGGTTATTTGGATGCCAGTCAGTTTATTCAAGCCCTGTCTGTCCCTAAAGGGAAAGTGGATCGATTTTTCGGGGATATTCATCCCTTTGGAAATCCTCATTATCTCCTGGATCCTCTGCAGGCTATAAAGGTTTCAAAGGGAATTAGCCAAAAGCTTTCTGAATTGGATCCGAAAAATAAAGATTATTATGTAAAAAATCAAAAGCAATTTGAGACAAAGATTCAACAGAAAGTTAAAGAATGGAAAGGACGAATTCAAAACTTCGGTGTAAGAAAAATTGTGACTTACCATAGCAGTTTTGAGTATTTTTTGGATCGTTTTCAATTAAACTTTGTGGGCATGATTGAAGAAAAATCCGGGATTCCTCCTTCTGCAAAGCACATTTTAAACTTAATAGCAAAAATGAAATCCAGTCAAACCTCCTGTATTTTAGTTTCCAGTTTTTACAGTAATAAATGGGCGGAGAAGATTAAAAGAACCGTTTCCGTTCATGTGGAAACTGTGGCGATAGAAGTGAAGGCATTAAAAGAGGTTGTAGATTATGTCTCTCTTATTGAAGGGTTGGTTCAGGCCATTGAGCGTTGTGGCCGTTTCACAAAAAATTTAAAAGGAGAGGGAAAAAGTTAATGGATATTTTTCTTTTTTTTGGACCGGCTTTACTCATGTGTTTTATGCTCACGGGTATTCATTGTTATCTTGGCTTCCATGTCCTGGCCAGAAAGATCGTTTTTGTGGATTTGGCTCTGGCCCAGTCCGCCGCTCTTGGATTGGCTGTTGCCTTCTTACTGGGCTGGGAGCCGGGAACTTTGAAAAGTTATCTCATGGCTTTGTCCAGCGCTTTAACCGCCTCTGTGCTTTTCACTTTAATATCCTCTTACAAAAAACAAATTTACCAGGAGGCTTTTATAGGAATTGTTTATGCTTTGTTTTCCGTTTTGGTAATTTTGCTTTTTGACAGAGCGGTTCATGGAGCCGAACACATTAAGCAAACCCTAACAGGGCATTTAATATGGGCGGGTTGGGGTGAGACCTTAAAAGTGTTTTTAATTTACGCGGTGGTTTCCATAATATATGTTGTTTTTCACAAACAATTTTGGAAGAGTTCTCTTGGACAAAGCGACGATTGGAGATGGAATTTTCTCTTTTATGCTCTGTTCAGCGTGGTGATTGCCAGTTAGGTGTCCATTGCCGGAATACTCCTGGTTTTTTCTTTTTTGATTGTGCCTGCTTTCTTAAGTGGATTTTTCTTTACCCGTTTTTCCAGTCGTCTTCTTTTTGGCTGGGGTGTGGGGTTATTTTTAAGTTTTTTTGGACTGGCAGGGTCTTATATTTTTAACCTTCCCACCAGCCCTTTTCT
>JAPOOY010000292.1 GCA_026713205.1 Bdellovibrionales bacterium | reverse complement strand
TTTCATCTCAAATACAAATTCCAGTGATTAAATATCAGCTTAAAAACGGAATGACTGTTCTTTTAAATCCGGATCCACAAACCACCTTAGCCTCTTACTACCTTGGCGTTCGCACGGGAAGCCGCCATGAAAGAGAGGGTATAACAGGCATATCCCATATGTTTGAGCACCTCATGTTTAAAGGGACAAAAAAATTTCCTGATATTGAAGGAATTTACAGGGAAAATGGTGTGAGTGGCTTAAATGCAGAAACCAGGTTGGATTTTACTGCCTATTATGCCAGTTTTCCCGAAGACAAACTGGACCTTGTCTTGAATGTGGAATCAGACAGAATGGTTAATCTTCAATTAACTCAAGAAGAACTTGATAAGGAAAGACAAGTGGTTCAGGAAGAACGCCGGATGAGAATTGATAACAGCCCGTATGGTCAACTTTTTGAAAGAGCATTTGAACTTGTATTTCAAAAACATCCTTACCGGTGGCCTGTTATCGGATATGCAAAGGATATTGCCGACTACAAATTGAAAGATATGACAGACTGGTATCAAACCTACTACTCTCCTAATAACGCGGTTTTGGTTCTGTCAGGAAAATTTTCAGAAAATCCGGCCAGGAAATTAATTGAAAAATACTTTGGCCCTTTACCTGCGAAAAAAATTCCGGAAGAGCAAATTATTGATGAACCGGAACAACTGCACCCTCGCCGGGCTGTCTTAAAAAAAGATGTGCCCATTGAAAACATTTTAATGGTATGGAGGACACCGGGTTATGGAACAAAAGAGGATTTGGCTTTGAGAATTGTTTCTTATATTTTTGGAGCGGGAGAATCCAGTCGCCTTTATAAAGCGCTCGTACGGAAGTCAAATCTTCTTCAGGATATCTCCTGCTGGTTATGGGATCTGTCAAAACACAACCTATTTATTATCTCTTATACTCTGCCAAAGCAATCCCAGGAATCCCAGGTCAAACAAGAGATATTTAAAGAATTGAAAAAAATCTTTTCAGAAGGAATAACTCCTGAAGAGTTTAAAAAAGTGAAAAATATGCAACTCAATACCATAGTGCACCGACTCAAAAGAAGCTCTTCACGAGCCGACCATTTGGCTCTTAATGAAATGTATTTTGGAGACTATAGAAAATTATATTCTCATCTGGATCAGATGGGAAAACTGTCTGTTGATTTTATTAAAGACACGGCAAAAAAATCTTTGAAAGAAGACAAACTTTCTTACTTAAAATTATCCCCGGAAGAGAAAAAATGATAAAATATCTTAAAATATTAAAATGACAAACTTAAGAGATTTAATTTCATAGAGAATAAAATCTGTGAATTCTATTAAAAGAGGACTGGAAGTTTAAAATTTATAAACGGAAATCTGATATTATTTATAATAGCTGCCGGATTAACCGGATTGATATTCGGACTTTGGAGGACAATGGATTCTAAAAATTCTTTATTTCAATATGAATTACAAAAGGCAGGTCAAGCCACGGTCCTGTTCTTTAAGGATGATAAATTGCCCTACATCCGTTATGACCTGCTTTTCCTGAAGGGAGGAGCGGATTTTAGCTCCAAACCCGGTCTAGCGTCCATCACCAGTCATCTATTGGATCAGGGAGCCGGAGGGCTGAGTTCTGAAGAGATTCAAGAAAAGCTCAACTCCTATGGAGTGGAGTTGTCATTGGATCTGGAACGGCAAAATTGTTTCTTATCTCTTTCCGGTTTAAGCCAGCATAAAGAGAACCTCTGGGAATTATTTAAAAAAATTATTGCAGAACCTCATTTTGATTTAAAAGAATTAGAGGTATTAAAAAAACAGTACTCCATTAGCCGAATGGAAAAATTCAATAGTCCTTCATCCATAGCAATAGAGGTCTGGAGAAAAGAAATTTTTCCAAAACATCCCTACGGTGAACCCAAATCGGGAACTCTCCCCTCTCTTAAAGAAATTTCTCTGGAGGAAGTTAAAAAGTTTTACCAGAAACAATACAAGGAGAGCGCCCCTGTTTTCATAGTTGTTGGACAATATGACGAAGCGCTGAAAACCGATATTCTGTCTTTTTTGAAAAAACATTTTAACACAGACAAGCTTTCCGCTTCTCACTCACCTGTAACTACAGAAAAAACCGGAAAGACTCTTTTAATAACCCGTAAGGATTTAGTCCAATCGGAATTAATAGCAGGCTATGCGCTTCCACCCTACCCGACGACTCATCCTGAAAAAATACTGGCTTTAAATTTAGCCAATAATATTTTTGGCGGCTCCTTTAATTCAAAACTCGTGCTTCATCTAAGAGAGGAAAGAGGTCTGGCCTATTCTGTAACATCAAGTTTCACATTCAACAGAAAGTATGGTTTTTTTATCCTTGATGGAGCCACTAAAACACAATCCACAGGTTATTTTTTAAAGGAAGCCTTGGCATTATTACAGTCCTTTAAAGAGAAAGGGCTAACAGAAAAAGAGTTGTCTGACTCCAAGAATTCTTTAAAAGGACAATTCTTAAGACAAATGGAAACTATGGAATACAAGGCAAGAATGTTTGTTTATTATCACTTTCAACTTGGATTGAAAAAAGATTACTTAAGTAATTATCTGAAACTGATTGATTCCATTTCCCTGAAAGAGGTTAATCAAGTCATCAAAGAATACACCTTTCCTGATAAGCTTCATATTGTGATTTATGGTCATCCTTCTGTGGAAGAACAGTTAAAGAATTTAGAGATACCCGCCTTACAGGTTATTCCTTTTAAGGAGCGCTTTGCCGGTGAGCTTCCTTAAAAGAAGGCTGTAATTCAGTTCCTGAATGTTCCTTTATTCTTTAATTCAAGCCCTCCTTTACCTATTGCAGTGCTTTTGAAAAATTCCACACTTAGAATATTTCCAGCCTCTTTTACATTTTAATCAAAAGCTGTAAGATTCCCGCAAATCCAAATAAGAAAATGATATTTTTCCAAGTTATACCAATCCGGTTTGAAAATTTCCGGTTCTTCATAAGGAAAAATTCAAACACGATCGGTATAACATTCCTTCATTTGAAAAATCTGACAATCCAAATACGATTTCTATGCATACCGATCGTGGTTTAGTTTTCCATTTTCTTATCCCAGCTTTAGAGATGACTTTCAAGGCCAGAAATCTCAAACACGATCGGTACAATAAAAGATAGTTTTTCATTTTTGAAAAGTTTAACAGATACTCTTTCACCTCCGGTGAAAAAACAGCACCCTTCTCTATCTCTTTATTCTAATTCTTGCAATGATAAAAATATGTCATTTTTCCTCATACCAAATTCCAGGAAAGAACTGGCTTGCGGCGTGGTCGTGGTATTCCTTGGTTTATTAATATGCGCAAGCTG